>CAJURV010000069.1 GCA_910588925.1 uncultured Rikenellaceae bacterium | reverse complement strand
GCTAGCATGCCTGCGACTTGCGGTTAATGCGCATGTCTTTGGGTGTGGAGTGATGTGATTTGCTCGCCGGCGGCTTTCCCAACCTCTGTTTGGTTAATCCGTGACTGTTATCGCGGAGCGGCACCCCGTGCCGCATGGGTGGGTTTAGCTAATGCGCATACCGTTAGTTCGTTTTGTAGCATCTTCCCGTCTCGCCAACAAAAACAATCTTATTAATTGTGCACAATCTTATGAATTTCAGAGTCCTATCCAAGTCACATAACGCATGTGAGGTATTCGTTCATAGGTTGTAATGTCGCTGAATATCATCTGCTTGAAAGGGGTTGTGCCCACTCGTTTGGGTTATCTTGCGGCAGTCGTTTTCTTGCCTCGGCAATCGAAACTTCGTTCCATTGCACTCGGCTTACCTAAAGCATCCTTTTTTGTCGAGTGCCAAAGTAACTCCCCGAAAGGGCCTGACTGTAGGCTCTCTCTATGTGATGCTCATATATCATTTACATAAACCCATACTATTGAATTGGAATAACTGACGGATATAAAAAAGGCGGGCCTATCCGCAAATAGGCCCGCCTTTTTTATATCCGATTAGTTATCTATATCCAGTTCGATAGTGTAAGTCTTGTTCGGTTGGAAGTCGTTGTTATATACGAGGAGGAAATTTTCGTCGAGTGCCACTTTCCAGTCTTGTCCTTTTGCCAAACGCGGGTTGTTGAGGCGTTCGGGGAAGAAGAGGCTGAATGGGAGGTCGAGGACGTGTTCCTGTTTGAATTTGTCGCCTTTGAGGAGGTCGAGGCTGAAGTTGTCTTTGGTCTCGATGGTGACGATACATTTACCCTTATCTATCTTGGTGGTGACGGTGTAGCCGTTCTCTTCGGGTATCTGCTGGAGGCGGAGGTCCCATTTGGGGTCGCCGTAGTATGCCAGTACGTCACGGTCGTGCCAGAAACCTATCTGGTCTGAGGTGGGTTCGCCTTTGATGGCTTTGCCTATGACTTTGGAAGCCTCTTTGAATTCGTCGCGACCGAACGAGGGGTAACGTTTCTTAAAGAGAGAGGGGTACCATTCGTTCTGCTGGTTGGTGAAGTCCTGTTGATTGAGGAATACCGATTCGGCAAGAGTGTAGCGACCCGGAGTGGTGAGCCAGTATTTGAGTGCGCCCCAGCCGGCACGACCGTGCCATGTGGTTACCACGTAGCCTATCATAGTGGCGGCGTTGGCACTGTTCATCCATGTGGCGGCCATACTGTTGGGGGTGTTGTTCATATTGCCTATAAGGCAGTTGCCTACAGCGAAGTAGACCCTGCGTTTGCCGCTCTGTTCGAGATCCCATGTGCTCTCGCCGTCTTTGGTGAGCGCCATGAGCTTGCCCTCTTTGGGAACTAAGTAACCGAGAGAGAAGGGCATCTCGAGCCTGTGCTCGCTGGCGTGTGCGGCCGTTATGATAAGGTCGGGATCGTACTCGGCGTATATGTCGGTGAACTTCTTAAGCACCTTTTCGGGAGCTACGGTGTCGGTCTCCACGGCCATGTCCTTGCCCTTTTTCTGTCCCCACAGGCCTTTGGTGTGGTCGTCGACCCAAGCGTAACGGTCGAACCATTTGGCGCTGTTGGTCTCCATTATGGTGGCTACGGCATCGTGTATCACGAAAGGCTCGGCGCTGTTCTCTATCATCCTCATGGCGGCGGCCGCATCGCGACCTGTTATCATACCCCAAAGGAAGTCTTCGAATATGTCGTCGTCTATCTCACGGCTCATGTTGTGCATGTCTATGACGTAGTCGCGTCCGATGTTCTCCGGCTTGTCGACGATGGCTACGTAACGCGGCTTGATGCGTTTGAGGTCTTTGAGTACGTCGCGGGGCGAATCCTTGTAGAACAATACCTCCGCAGAGTGTCTCTCTTTGAGCGCGTCTACGATAGGTATCCACTGGGCGTCGTTCTGTACGTCGGCAGAGGCCAGTACCACATATTCGTTGGCGGATTCGAATCCGCCGGTGTTCTGTGCGTACGACGAAGATACCGTCGCAGTAAGGCACAGCATGGCTAATAAACTGAAAATATGTTTCATGGTTAAAGTGATGAGTGAAATTAAATTGCGTGATTTCGGTTCCAAATGTAATAAAAAATAGTTAGAGTATGTTGTAATTTGTGATTTTTATGCCGTACACCTGTTCCCGATGGGGTGCTAATCTCCTCACGATAATCTTATGAGAATGTCGCTATGTTTTTGGTTATCATGATGTTATCGGTGCTGTGGAGCTCCTTGGAGGCATGCGTAAATTTCGGTCGTTTTCCTTTTATAAAACGTACATAGCCCGTAGAAGTTACAATGTCGTAAAAATGTATACATTCCTATCGTTTGGTAACGTTTTCGATAAGCCGAGAGCAGAAACAAATGAAATTTGGTTATGCCGAGGCGAGAAAACGTCTGCATCAAAGCGAACAGTTAATACCCTATGTCGACTAACTTTCTCTTCACGAACATCTGATGCAGATTAAGCGATAGGGTAAGTGTCTCTTGGTTAGCCACCTGCCCCTTTACGGCGTGCAGGACTATATCGCCGCGTATGGTAAGGAATTTCTTGCTCCAGCTACCGTATATGTCGGTACGGTTGTAGCGTCCCGAGCGGTATAGTGGTGAGCCGGAGTAGATGCGACTGCCGTATTGTTCGTAAAATGTCTGTTGTCCGTCGCCGAAATAAAAGCTGTTTTTGAGACCTATCCATCTCCATCGCAAGTCGATGTCGGCCTGAAAACCTATATTGTGCCGCCATTTGCTCTCTGTCTCGAGAAACCGTTTGTGCTCCATGGAAGAGAGCGTGCCGAAGCCTATCTGAAACCGGTCCATCTCGGGCATCAGTTTGTGGAGGTCGGTAGAGAGCGCTATGTTGTAGTAAGCCCTTTCGAGCAGATAACAGTCGCCACCTAAAACGTAGTCGTTCTTGAAGTGGCTCAACAGTCCCGCTGCATCCAATATCAACAGTCTGTCGAAGAAAGCGTAACGCGTAGAGGCCACGAGCATGAACTCGTCTATGCGGAATTTCTGGCTCTGTCCCTGCCAGTCGACGAAGAACTCTACGTGTCCGGTGCCTTTTCTGTTGCGGTATTGGAGCATCAGGCCGTTTATGTTCTCGTTGTAGAAGCTCCAGTCGTTGTCGAAGAATGTGAGCGGGTATTCGCTTACGGAGAATTTTCGCGAGAAGCTGCCGGCCAAGGCTCCCAAGCGTTTACCCATGTAGCGGTAATATACCGATGCCTGTGCCTTTGTCAGCAACGTGTCGCCGAGGTCTTGCGTGAGGTGCGCCCCTGCCATGAACGAGTGGCCGCCGCCCAGTTGCAACCCCACCTCGGGTGATAGCTTCACTGCGAATAACGTGCGTGTCGGTTGCCACGGCTCGCTGCTCTCCAGGTTATCGAAATAGGTGTCGAATCGGAGCCTGTAGGCGAAGTTCTGCGCCGAGGCCGAAAGCGATAATACGGATAATAGTGCGGTGAGTACGAATCTGTTCATCGGGATGGTAGTTACAAAAAAGTTTGTTTTGATGCAGGCGTTTTCTCGCCTCGGCATAATCAAATCCCATTTGTTTCTGCTCTAGGCTTAGAAACGGTCAGTCGTCGTTCTCCTCGGCCTCGGCGGCACCTGCCGATCCGTCGAAGAGGGCGTTGTCCTGCATGCGGCTCTTGACCAGGGCTATCAGCTTGTCGGCGGCTTCGCAACTGAGTAGTATGCGGTCGTCGTACACGGTCTGGACCATTACGAGTCCATCGAGGCGCGTGGCGAACAGGCGTATCACACGCAAGGCCCGCAGGTCGAAATAGTAGCCGTAGTAACCGCCGAAGCCGTAGCTGCCTATCGCCGGTATAACCGTCCTGATGCGGCGGCGCGATACCGTGTGTATGCGTTTTATGTCGCCGAGGCTTATGTAGGTGGCCTCGAGTATGCCGTATATCACCAAGTCGGTGTCGGTCACCACTATGTTGCGCGGGAACGATATGACGAAGAGTGCCGCCACCGCTATCGTCAGGCTTAGAAACCATGCCGATAGATAGGTGCCGCTACTCGAACGTAGCAGATAGATGAATACGGCGGCAAAGAGCAACGATACGGCGAGGGTGGTCCACCGGCAGAAGCGGCTGAGCCGGTAGGGGAAGCGGGGATCGCCCTTGCGTGTCTTTTTTACTGTGTATGTATTTTCGTTATTCATGATATGGGGTTTATAGGTAGTCGATCGATTCGGGACCTTCGCAGAACAACAGGTCTATTATGGAGAGGTTGGGATGGAAAGGGACTGTGTCGGAGAATACCTGATAGTACGGTCTCCCACGGTAGGGTTCCCGGCTTGCGGTAAGACGCGGCTTGGGCGAGATGACAAAACGCATGTCGCGGTGCGGATTGTCTGCCGGGATGAAGTCGTCGGCGTAGCTCCACAGCGCCTTGCCGGATGCTCCCATACACTCCAGTACCGCCGTCATCAGCTTCTCGTTGAGGTCTGCGAGAAACCTTTCTCTGCGGGAGTAGAAGGGGGCGAAGATATGTTCGTAGTGGTCGAAATAAGGAGAATTGCGATATGCGGCCGTCAGCGAGTGCCAGTGGCGTTTTTGCCACGGGGTGGAGTAGTCTATCTCGGTATCGCGGGTGAGCGTTTTGGCGAAGTGATGTTTCACTACCGGCACGCTGAGCGTCACCGCTCCGTCGCGGGTCATGATGCGGCAACGGTTGCGATAGCTCTGCTTTGGGTAGCTCTCGTTGAGGTCGAACATGCACTGCTCGCCGGATAGCAACAACGAGTATTGCTCTATCGGTGCCAGATATGCGGTAGATAACAGTATCATAGCTCGTCGTTGTCTCTGAGCAAGGCTATAAGCTCGTCTATGGCCCTCTTCTCGGGGATGGTCTTTACAGGCTTTTTGCCTTTGTATAGGGTTATGCGTCCCGGGCCTGCGCCTACATACCCGTAGTCGGCGTCGGCCATCTCTCCCGGACCGTTCACTATGCACCCCATCACCGCTATCTTAAGCCCTTTCAGCCCTGCGGTGGCCTCTTTTACGCGGCGTAAGGTGTCGCCGAGAGCGAAGAGCGTACGGCCGCATCCGGGACACGATATATATTCGGTGCGTGTGAATCTTACTCGTGCGGCCTGTAGTATGCCGTAAGCGAGACGTTCGCATTCGGCACGGTCGTGTCCCTCGCCGTCTATTATGAGCCCGTCGCCATAGCCGTCGATGAATAGCCCTCCGCAATCGGCCGCCGCCCGTAGCGCGAGTTCGTCGGACGACATGTGACCGTAACGGCGCGATATTATCACCGGGTTGTGTATGCCGTAATTGTCCAGACGCATGAAAAACGCGCGCAATTCGGCCGTGGGGTTGGCGTTGCGGCTCTCTGCCACTATTACGGTGCCGTCGGCTTTGAGTCTCGACAGCCTTTCGTCGGTCAGGTCGGATAGTGTCAGCACCACGCTGCCTTCTGGAGGCGAGCAGAGCACCGCTATGGGGTTGTCGCCTCCTATGCCGTCTTTTGCTACGCTCGGTCGGCGACGGTAATCGTACGGAGCGTATGTGTCGGTCGGCTGTTCGGGGATGGCGTCGTGGCCTTCGCGTTCGGCCATTATCTCTACGAGCCGCATGGCTACCGGTATCTCCGCTTCGGGGGCCTCGGTCAGCGATACTCGTATAGTGTCTCCGAGTCCGTCGGCCATCAAAGCCCCTATGCCTACGGCCGAGCGTATACGCCCGTCTTCGCCCTCTCCCGCTTCGGTGACACCCAGATGCAACGGATAGTCCATGCCCTCGTCGGACATTGCGGCGGCCATCATGCGGTAGGCGCGCACCATCACCTGCGTGTTGCTCGACTTCATTGATACCACAACATTGTCGAATCTCTCTCTGCGGCATATCGACAGGAACTCCATGGCCGAAGCCACCATACCCTCTACGGTGTCGCCGTAACGCGACATGATGCGGTCGGAGAGCGAACCGTGGTTGACCCCTATTCGCAGGGCCGTGCCGTGATCGCGGCATATATTCAATAGTTCGGTGAATTTATCGTCGAGCCGTTTCAGCTCTGCTTCGTACTCCTCGTCGCTGTATTCCACGCCGCTTAGGGTGGCGCGTCCATCAATGAAGTTGCCGGGGTTGATACGCACCTTTTCCACGTTGCGGGCCGCTATCTCGGCGGCTGCGGGGTTGAAGTGTATGTCGGCCACCAAGGGGGTGTCGTAGCCCTTTTTTCGCAACTCGTCTCTGATATTGCGCAGATTCTCGGCCTGCGACCTGCCCTGTGCCGTGTAGCGTATTATCTCTCCGCCGGCGTCGGCTATGGCTATGGCCTGCGCTACGGAGCCGCCCGTGTCGAGGGTGTCGGTGGTACACATCGACTGTACGGCCACCGGATGGTCCGAGCCTATCCTGACTTTGCCGATATTCACGGTGCGGCACTGGCGGCGACGGTAACGGAAAAGCGATTCGCAGAACTTGTACATGGCGGGATGGTATCGTGTTTCGTATATGCGGATGAACCGGGCCTGCCGGTTATCCTCGTGCAAATGTAGCGTTTAATGACGATAAAAGCAATTTGGAGAAACGGATATTTTAGCGTCGCTTTCCGGATAATGCCCGCCTTGCAAATTGCAACCTATTCAGACATTTTGGTTATCTTTGCATGAACAGTGGCCGTAGAGAAGTCATGTAGCGGTCGTTGTAATCAAGGTACGAATCAATATTCTATAGAAATGAAAATCTTACGTAACATTCTTATCGTGACGGTCGCGTTGTTCTCGGCGACGGTCGTTACATGGGCGTCGGAGCCTCTCGACAGGTCCGTAAAGAAAAGTGCGCAGGCTCCTGCGAGCGAGCTGTGTGTCAAACTCGAGGCGTTGCCCGGGGTGGTCTCGGTGGATAAAGTGGGCACCGAACGTTTCTTGGAGCGTTATCGCGTGAAGATAACACAGCCGGTGGATCATAAAGATCCCTCCAAAGGTACTTTCACGCAACGTTTCTATGTCTCTCACGCCGGTTTCGACCGTCCTACCCTCATGGTAGCAGAGGGGTATGCGGCCAAATACGGCGAGGTGGCACGTCACCGCGAGGAGATATCCGATCGCTTCAATACCAACCAGATAATAGTGGAGCATCGCTACTTCGACGAGTCTACGCCCGATCCGTGCGACTGGACATATATGACCGGCGAGCAGGAGGCGGCAGATCTGCACGCCATCAACACGCTCATGCGTACCATATATCCCGGCAAGTGGATATCTACAGGCATAAGCAAAGGGGGACAGAACACCATGATTTACCGTGCCTTCTACCCCGATGACGTGGATTTCTCAGTGCCTTACGTGGGCCCCGTGTGTTTCGATGTGGAGGACGGACGCCATGAGCCGTTCATAAGCGATATAGGCGACGACGACCATAAGGCCAAGACACGTGCTCTGCAGCGTGAGGTGCTCGAACGCCGCGCCGTGATGACACCCATGCTCGAGGCGTTCATTGCCGACAAGGGTTACGATGCGTCGGTGTTGTCGCCCGACAGCCTGCTCGATTTTTGCGTGCTCGAATATCCGTTCGCGCTCAACCAGTGGGGCACCGAGGTGATGGATGTAGATGAAAATACCACAGATGAGGAGTTGTTCGCCCATCTTATGAAGGTGGCCGGTCCCGACTATTTCGTCGTTCCGTCTACTACGCCGTTTTTCGTTCAGGCGGCCCGGGAGCTCGGTTATTACGGCTACGACACCTCTTACCTGCAGGACCTGCTCGTAGTCAAAGACACGCGCGGTTATCTGCACGACCTGTTCCTCCCTGAGGATGCCAAGGATATAGAGTTCGACGATACCCTGCACCTGCTTATTTATCGTTTTCTCAAAGACAACGACCCCAAGATGCTGTTCGTTTACGGCGAGACGGATCCTTGGACGGCGGCCGCTCCGGAGGACTATTTGTTCTATAACAAGAAGAACATGCACAAGTTCGTGCAGCCCGGCGGCAGCCACTCTACACGCATAAACACCATGCCCGAGGAGCAGCGCGAACGTGCGTGGACCATACTCCAGTCATGGCTCGACGAGTAAGTAGATCATGAGGTACAAAGAGCTTAAAATAAATTTTCGTACTCCGTCTACCGAGGAGCGGTGCGATATAGCGGTGGCGGAGCTCGCGGAGATGGGGTTCGACAGTTTCTCTCCGGAGGGAGATGCATTGTCGGCGTATATATCGTTCGCCGAATACGACAAGTACTCGGACCGGATCGAGGCGTTCCGTCGGGAGATAGCTCCCGAGGCCGACACGGAGCTGTGCGATATGGACGATATCGACTGGAACAGCGTGTGGGAGGCCGACTTCTCCCCTATAGAGGTCAGTGACGATTGTGTGGTGAGGGCGCCGTTTCATTCGGCTCCCGATGTCGCATACGATTTGGTTATAATGCCTAAGATGTCGTTCGGCACGGGGCATCACGCCACCACGTGTCTTATGTTGCGGCATATTCTCGAGATAGATGTAGAGGGTCTCGATGTGCTCGATATGGGTAGCGGTACCGGTGTGCTTGCCATATTGGCGGCTAAACGCGGCGCCCGTCATGTAGACGCCGTGGACATAGACGAGTGGGCTGCGGAGAATGCTAAGGAGAATGTAGCCGATAACGGCGTGGCAGGCATAGTGGATGTGGCTCTCGGCGATGCCGCTTTTATTGGCGGTAGACGTTACGACCTTATATTGGCCAATATAAACCGTAATATTCTTCTTGCTGACATGCCGGCGTATGCGGCTTCGTTGGCACCGGGCGGCAGGCTGATTGTCAGCGGGTTTCTCGGCGTCGATTGCGATATTTTGGCGGATAAGGCCTTGTCGCTCGGTTTTAGAGAGTCGAAACGGACCGATAGCGACGGGTGGTATTCGATTCTTTTTGAGCGAGTGTAGACATCGTTCAGAATGTCGGTTGCATTTGATTTGATGAAAACGGGGGAGTGGTCTCCCGTTTTTTTGTCGGTTTTGTGGGGTTGAGGCGGGTGATGTTTAGGTGCTGGAGTCTGCGGAACAGGGAAGCGGGGCGGATTTGATTGCTTTCGTTTTGCTCGGGTTTTTGTTGAGGGGAGTATGTTTTGCGGCGTTTTGCGGCGTTTGCGGGACGATGATTCCCATTTTGGATTGATGGTATGCGCATTGGCTGAACTTTCTCGCCCAGTTGGAATTAACAAAATTCCTATTCCAGATGGTTAGATGGAGTTTAGCGATACATTGCCCAGAGTCACAAGGGACGGAGCCTGCGGGGGACCGCTTAGTCGTGGAGCTCTTTCGATTCCCAGCAGTGATTTAAGCGGAAAGGTTCTATGATTGCTAATACTTACGCGGGCCTCCGTTGGGGGAGGCTCCGGCCCGCTCATCCCTCGTTCCTCGGGATGGGACGGCGGAATTGTGTTTGATTGCCCTCGCTTCGCTCGGACATGTGCCTTACGGCGTTCTTTATTGGTC
>CAJURV010000068.1 GCA_910588925.1 uncultured Rikenellaceae bacterium | reverse complement strand
GGCTCACGAACGGGATCGGCGATTTTTGTGGCTAAAAAGCGATGGAAGCAGCCCCACGTTAACCGAACCCCGCGCACACAAACCAACAATTCATGCGTTCAGAGATCGCGTACATAACCGAATATCACGAAAACTTCCTCCACGTACGACCCTAACCTATAAAATCCCTAACGCGTCCCCGAAGGGGATGCATCCACGCGAGCAATACAAAAACGCACCCAACAAAAACAAGCAACCTCTAATACCGAAAAAGCACAAACTTCCAATTACACTAAACATAACTGTAAAAGACAAGGCACAGAAAGTTGCCCAATAACGACTAATAAAGAACGCCGTAAGGCGTATTACCAACAACAAAAATTCCGAGCGTAGCGAGTAGCATAAATTTGAACGAGCAGACACAAACACGCCGTAAGGCGCATTACAATAGAAAAAACCCGAGCGAAGCGAGGGGCAATCAAACACAACTTCCGCCGTTAAATCCCGAGGCACGAGGGATGGCGGGCCGGAGCCTCCCCCAACGGAGGCCCGCTTACACGGTTGGTTACTACAGTATTTACCGCTTACTTTATATAAAATCACTTTCTTGAATATCACGCGAGGCGCGGTCCCCCGCAGGCTCCGTCCCTTGTGAATCGCTACAACCCCACGCTAACAGTCCACCTCCCGCAAAAAAGAGCTCTTCATAAGGAATCCTTACATATAGCCCTCGCTCCGCTCGGGCCTCCATCCGGACATAATAACACGGCTAACGCACATACAGCCAAGACATATATGTATAAAAAAGGGGGCCAAGCCCCCTCCTCCCTAATAAGAATTCAACAACCAGCCCAATTCACTAACCATCCGAGCGGCAGACTTCCCTGCTTTGGCAAAACCATCCGGAGTAAATCCGGCTACCGCCTCATTCAGCTCATCGAGTTCCCTAAATAAGCCTTTGGCTTTCAACTCCTCTCGCAAGACACGAATCTTCTCGCAATACTGAAGACCTTGCGTCAGTCTCTCGAAACGTATACTGCTCCGTGGTCCCGGATAGATACAATAGGTGTCGCCGGCGGCAAAAAGACGAAAACGCGAATCGCGCAACGGATCGTCCGTCCACGCGCATACCGACCAACGCAAATAACCGTCGTAACCTCCGGCTACGGCGTGTATGGCGGTCCATGCCGCCTCGGCAGGATCCGAGAATGTGAATATATTCGGGAAAGCCTCCACACAACAGGTGTAGACACTGCTGATCTGCCCGTTACGTTCGCGTTCGGCTTTCACGTCCGCGGGGAAAGTATGTCCGTAAGGAATACTGAGATAATAGAGGTCGGAGATTATCTCGGGATGATAGCCGCCGGCCAACGATATCTTGAAACCGGGATCGGCCTCCTTTATGACCTTGATAGCCTCGCGCATAGACTTCATGGGGCGTTCGTCCATGGCTATGGCCGTCCTGTCGAACCACCCTTTTTCGCGCAAATGCCGTGCGAAATCTTTCAGAAAAACACCCCAATATTCGGTATAAGCCTCGTCTCCGGGCTTGGCCTCTATAAACAGCACACGACTCGTGGCCTGATCGTAATAGTCGAATCGCAAAGCCCACGGTATCATTGTATAGCAGCTTATAATACCGTCAATACCCACCTCATCGGTCATGAATTCGACCCACTTGTCGAACACAGTGTAATCATAACACCACGTGCCGTCGATCTTACGAATACGGCCTATCATACTGTCGAAATGGTCCTCTGTCTGACCGTTCCATGGCTTGTGCATGATACTTGCCGTGATGGAACTTTGGCCGACATCGGCAAGCATTTTCATAATCGGTAACATAAGATCGAAATGTTCACGGCTCCATAGGGGAACCCCGTAATAACGGGCGACGGCATACGGATTCTGCCACAAATCGAGATGCAGGGCCCAATCTTTCGGCTCGGGAAGCATACGATCGAGCACATTTACCTCCAGTTGCAGCCTCATCGGTTCGATACCGCTTCCTGATACGGTCACGATACCCTTATATCTGCCGGCACGCGTATCGACCGGAACATCTATCTTCACCCATATAGGCTGCACGCTACAGGCCCTGACGTCGCGAACCTCCGCTATATCCAACACGTCGGCCACGAGCGAAGAATCCCACATAGTCTTATCCTCCCGATAACCGCATCCGCTCCCGTCTTCGTTAGGCCCGTCAGTCATTACATAACGGACGAAATTGGTCGTAACGGCCGATGACGGAATCACCGACGAACCTCGCTTCAGATCGCCGACATCCACCCTGACATCGTCCAGCCCGCAGTTAGTCCACAAAACAGCCTGAGCGTAAACACGTTCGCCCCTCCATGCAGTAAGACCGAGGCTACTCTTTTTCTCGACTACGGGAACGTCCGACTTTTTATAACGAATGTCTGTAGTGCCCCAACTCAACATCACAGGAGCATCCATACGGGCCCAAATCTCCTCTGTGTCGTGCGGTTCGGTGTCGGCCAGCTCTTCGTAGTCGCCTACCACCCGTATATCCGTCTGTTGCGCGGCGCAAACCGTAGCCAATAACAACAAAACAGGCAAAATCAAAAATGGTTTCATATTATAGTTATAGTTTTACGTATGATTATGGAAAGAACCGTAAGTACAATGGCAAATGTACGCATAAATCGCTTAAAACTACCGATTCCCGCATCGGTTTTGGTCCGTTACGCACACAAAATATTGAATTTCATTCAACGTTTTCTCGCCTCGGCATAATCAAATTTCATTTGCTTCTGCCCTCGGCTTAACGAAAACGTTCTATATACGTCCTATTTGTCCGTTTGTTTTAAATACCTTTTGCCGATACGTTTATAATAGTTAAATTTGCAGGTGTTTAAAACCAAACGCTTTATGAAAAAGGTCATTGTTCTGCTCATCGTCCTGTCGGCTTACGGTTCCGTAGCGGCTCAAACCGGCGCAGGCACTACGAACGGTGATCTACCCGCACTGGAAAAACGCGTCGAGAGGGTGGAAAAGGCCATCTCAAAACTGCCCAAAGTATCGGGATTCCTTAACATGCGCTACCAGTGGGACAGCTCCGACCGCACCAACTCGTTCGATATACGGCGTATACGCGTCAACCTCAAAGGCGAACTCATACCGTCGTTCGACTATAGCCTGCAGGTGGATTTTGCAGGATCGCCCAGGATTCTGGACGCCTACATACGCTATAAGGCGGCTCGCCAGTTCAACATACAGGCCGGCGAGTTCAAGATACCGTTCTCTATAGAAAACACCTACAGCCCCACGGTGTTGGAGACGTCCGAGAACTCTATGGCCATATCGCGTCTGTGCAACTACTCCGACATATCGGGCACCGCATCCAACGGACGCGACGTGGGTATAGCGTTCTACGGCGGCTTTTGGGAAAAAGACGGCTATAACGTACTCGACTACAACATAGGCGTGTTCAACGGTAACGGCATAAACGTCAAGGATGACAACAGAGCCAAAGACTTCTCCGGCCGTCTCACCGTAAACCCCACCCGCCACCTCTCTCTATCTGGTTCTTACTATTACGGCACCTTCGGCAAACAGGAGGAGGGCACTCACAACCGCACGAGGATAGGAGCCGGAATATGCTGGGAAGACCAACGGCTGATCGTAAGAAGCGAATATATCTACGGTAAGACGGCCGGCATGAAAAGCGAAGGGGTCTATGCCGTAGCCGGATATTTCGTCCATCCCAAATTCCAGCCGGTAATAAAATACGACTTCTTCCGTGAGGACCGGTCCTACGCCTCCAGCAAAGACAACTGCTACCTCGTAGGATTAAACTATTATCCGTTCACATTCATGAGATTGCAGGCAAACTATACGTACAAGGATATGGGTAAAAGCCCTGCCTCACATCTGCTATCCCTGCAATTTTTCGCCATGTTTTAATACAAAAGAGATAAAGATATGAAAAGAATCAAACCATTGATCTCCGCATCGCTCCTCACTGCGGTAGCCTTAAGCGCCGTGTCGTGCGGGGGTGGAAGCAAGGAGGGCGGCATGGACGGCGAGCTCTCCCTCTCCGGAGCTTTCGCGCTCTATCCTTTGGCCGTACAATGGGCCGAGGAGTTCCGGTCGATCTATCCGGACGTGAGGGTCGACATATCGGCAGGCGGAGCAGGCAAGGGCATGACCGACGCACTGGCCGGAGTGGTAGACTTAGGCATGGTATCCCGCGAGGTATATCCCCCCGAGGAGGCCAAAGGAGCCGTAGGATTCGCCGTAGCCAAAGATGCGGTGGCGGCCACTGTTAATGCTGCCAACCCCAAGATAAAAGAGTTGCTCGAACGAGGAATGACACGCGAGGCGGCCATTAAGATATGGATCACCGGCGAGGCCAAGACATGGGGAGACGTGCTCGGCACCGACGACGACACCCCGTTGCATGTCTACACCCGTTCAGACGCATGCGGAGCAGCCGAGACATGGGCCTTGTGGTTGGGCGGCAAACAGGAAGACCTGTTCGGCACGGCCGTATTCGGCGACCCCGGAGTGGCGGCGGCCGTACAGAAAGACATATACGGCATAGGATTCAATAACATAGGTTACGCCTACGACAACGACACGCACAAACCCAACGACGGCATACTCGTAATGCCCATAGACATCGACGGCAACGGACGCATCACCCCCGACGAACGGTTCTACGACACCAAAGACCGCTTCATAGAGGCGATAGCCGAAGACAAATACCCCTCGCCTCCTGCCCGCGACCTCTATCTCGTAACCAAAGGCGTTCCCACCGACTCGGTTACGGTCGCTTTCATCAAATACGTTCTCGGCAAGGGGCAGGAAAAGAATGTTCCGGCCGGATATATAGGCATGTCGGAGGAGAAGGTGCAGAGATCGCTCGACATGCTCGAAGCCGCATCGGCATCGGAGGGACAAAACCGATAGTGTTCATGGGTAATATACGAATCGCTAAAGAGAAGACGGTAGGGAGTGTCATGTTCGTCATGACGACCTTGTCGTTGTTATTGGTCGTCGCAATGGCCGTAGGGCTTTACTTCAAGTCCGCACCCATCTTCGAGGACCACTCTCTGTGGGAGTTGCTCTCGGCGAGCGAGTGGAAGCCGTTCAAGAACAAGTTCGGCTTCTTCCCGTTCATAATGGGTACCGTATGGGTCACCGGCATAGCCCTGTTGCTGGCTCTGCCGCTATCGTTGCTTACGGCGGCGTTCCTCACGGAGTATTCACGCTCGTGGGTCAAACGGTGGGTCTATCCGGCATTGGACATATTGGCGGCTCTCCCATCGGTAATCTACGGGGTGTGGGGCACATTGCTCATCGTGCCTTGGATATCGGACAAACTGGCGCCGCATTTCGTCGAATACTCTTCGGGTTACACCGTATTGGCCGCAGGCATAGTATTGAGCGTGATGATACTGCCTCTGTTGGTGAGCCTTTTGGTGGAGATCTTCTCCACGGTGCCTCAAGAGCTCCGCGACGCCTCGCAATCGCTGGGAGCCACACGGTGGCAGACGACCAAAAAGGTGGTTATACGCCGCTCGTTGCCGGGGATTCTCGCCGCCGTGGTACTGGCGCTCTCGCGCGCTTTCGGAGAGACTATCGCGGTGCTCATGGTGTGCGGTAACCTGCCGCAGGCACCTCACTCGCTCTTCGACGCCTGCTACCCCATACCGACACTCATCGCCAACAACTACGGCGAGATGTTGTCGCTACCGCTATACGAAGCGGCCCTGATGTTCGCGGCGCTCATACTGTTCGTGGTGGTATTGTTGTTCAACCTGCTCTCGCGCATCATTCTTTATCGCATTAAAAAAGCATGAGAACCAAATATATAGAAGAGATAGCAATAAAGGTACTGATGGCCGTATCGCTACTTACCGTCTTCGGGCTGGTAGCGGGTATCATCTGGACCATATTTCACCGAGGCTGGAGTTGCATAAGCTGGGAGATGATATTCTCGCTTCCGGGCGGAGGCTTCTACATAGGCAAGGAGGGGGGCTTCCTCAACGCAATAGTAGGCTCTGTATATATAGTGGCTGCATCCACGTTTTTAGGCCTTCTGGTAAGCATTCCGGTGGTATTCTACCTCAATGTATTTCTCAAAGGCAACTCGAGATTCGCATACGTGGCACGGCTGGCATACGACGTGCTGTTCGGCATACCGTCGATAGTCTACGGAGCTTTCGCCTTCACGCTGATGATATGGTTGGGTATGCGCACCTCGCTGTTAGGCGGTATATTAGTGACCACGTTGTTGATAATACCCATATTGATAAGGTCTATGGACGAGGTGGCGCAGAACTTTCCGCGCGATCTGCTCGAGGCATCGTACGCCCTCGGAGCCACCCGCTTGGAGACGATGGGAGTGGTGTTGCGTCAGATAATGCCCGGCATAGCCACGGCCACGCTCCTATCCATAGGACGCGCCATAGGCGACGCCGCCGCAGTGATGTTCACGGCCGGATTCTCCGACTCCATACCCACATCGCTGACCCAACCGGCCGCCACATTGCCGCTATCCATATTCTTTCAGTTGAGCGCACCTCAGGCCGAAGTGCAGAACAGGGCCTACGCCGCCGCATTGGTGCTCACCATCATAGTCCTCATAATCAGCCTCACGGGACGCTTCATCACTCACCGATTCTCAAAAAACAAGATATAAGCAATGTTTCGCAGAATTTTCAAACGGACTGCCGGAGAACACACTATCGAGTCGAACGACAACACATTCGTGCCGGACGCCAAATTCCAGCATATCGACGCCCACAGCCAATTAGAGGTACGCAATCTCAACCTCTCCATAGACGGTCAGGCCATACTTAAAGATGTCAACCTGCAGATTCCCAAAAACAAGGTGACCTGCATCATAGGACCGTCCGGATGCGGAAAATCCACTCTGCTCAAGACATTCAACCGCCTTATCGACTCCGTGGAGGGCATAAAGATAGACGGACGCATAGCGCTGGGCGACTGCGACATAATAAACAGCACCGGTGCCGAGCTAATAGAACTGCGCCGCCGTATAGGGCTCGTGCCGCAAAGACCCTGTCCGTTGCCGATGTCCATATTCGACAACGTGGCTTACGGTTGCCGCATTCACGGCATACGGGGACGTCGACAGTTAGAGGCCGTAGTCAGACACTATCTGCAAGAGGTAGGGCTTTGGGACGAAGTCAAAGAGCGACTTCGCGAGCCGGCCACACGTCTCTCCATAGGGCAACAACAGCGGTTGTGTCTGGCACGCAGCTTGGCGGTGGAGCCGGAGTTCATACTCGCCGACGAAGCCACATCGGCGCTCGACCCCATATCGAGCAAGACGGTGGAGGATCTCTTCGTCAAGCTCAAAGAGCACTACTCCATCATCATGGTAACGCACACTCTCCGTCAGGCATTGCGCATAGCCGACTACATAGTATTCATATACATGGGCGAAGTGATAGAGGCCGGCGACAAAGAGACATTCATGCACTCGCAGAACGAACTGACACAAAAATACCTCAAAGGTGTCTTCAGCTAAGGCACAGCCTCTTTTGAATCAACTTTATATGTCGGTTACTTTGTATGGGCGGAGGTGAAAACGGCATGTTGGGGGAGTGACAGATCCAATCCGGTGAAAGCACAGCTCCTTTTTTGAATCAACTTTATATGTCGGTTACTTTGTGGAACAGAGGTGAAAACGGCATGTTGGGGGAGTGACAGATCCAACCCGGTGATGGCACAGCCCCTTTTTTGAATCAACTTTATATGTCGATTGCTTTGTGGAACAGAGGTGAAAACGGCATGTTAGTGTAGTGGCAAATATGACTAAACATTAAAACGATGAAGCTAAGCAGAATACCCGGTAAGATATACACCGAGATAGCTTACGGATACGATGAATTGGTACGCATAGTCATGCGTCCGCTGTTCGCACGTTGCGGCAAGAATCTTAAATTCTATCCGACCAAATCGTATTTCAACTACAAGAACATCTCCATAGGCAACAACGTCTACATAGGACGCGGCGCTTTCATGCTGGCCCAGCTAAGCCACATATACATCCACGACAACACCGCCATAGGCCCGCACGTTACGATAATAGGCGGCGACCATCGCTTCGACATCCCCGGAAAGCCCATAACCGCCTATCGCGACGAGGACAAACTACCCGAGAACGACCGTGACGTAGTAATAGGCGAAGATGTGTGGATCGGCAGCAACGTCACCATACTCAAAGGCGTAACCATCCCGCGCGGTACCATAGTGGCCGCCGGAGCCGTAGTAACCCGCACCCCGCCCGCATACTCCATCATAGCAGGCATACCAGCCAAAGTCATAGGCCGCCGTTTCGACGAAGCGCAAGCAGCCGAACACGAACGTATAATGGGTGAGCAGTCCCCGTTTTAAATCGAATTGATATGTTGTCTGTTACCTATGAGGCGGAGCGTTGGGGTAAGGTGACAGAGCCGGTGAAAGCACAGTCCCCTTTTTGAGATGTACCATTTCCCGTGATAATATTTACATCTCGATTGGCACATCCTGTGTGACGTAAGGATTAGCGATAGATGGCACGAGTGACGAAACCTGCGGGCCCGCACATAGCACGGCGTTTATAGAGTGACGTATATCTAATATCGACAAATACCGCTCATAGATCAACGTCTCTCACTCGGGTTCCGCCACCGCGAAGTGCGTCGCACCTATCTAATAGCACGCGGCGATTATGTATCGGCATGCCACATCGCAACCGATATAAGCGACGATAAAAAACACCCTCAGCTTATAACCGCTTAGATTACAAGACACTTTCAGCGCGTTATACATCCACACTATATTAATGGCTATAACGACTACCACGAATACGGACAAGAACATAGCCATCATGAACCACGGTTGCGTCACCGCCTGCAATGCATTCTGCTCGGTGAGGCCGTTAAGAGCCTGCATAGGAGGCAGAAACGACACTACACCCATAAGTAGCAGGGGTATCTGTGCGAAAGCCGTCGTTCCGAAAACATCCGACAGTCGGATACGCGACGGCGACAATATTCGTCCGCCTATATAAAATACCACGGCAGGTACCAGCCACACAGTCAGATGTTCCACCGCATAACACCACCATTCGTTATTGGGCGCGGGACCGAAATGCAGCATTCCGTGGTAATGCCATCCAGAAAAATAAGATATGACCGTCGAGACTACCATCGCCGCAAGACCCCACAAAAGAGCCTTTACACCTGCGATGCGCTCGAACGGATTGAGTGCCGATTTCCAAAACCTGTTTTTCATAATCTATCCGTTTAGTTTTACAATAAGATTGTCGAGTATGTTACGCACGGTAGGATAACTAAGCCCCATACTCTTAGCCATATCCTTGAGGCTTCCGCTCGCTTTGATGAAATCGAGCGCGAATTGCGCCTCCTTTTCGGTGAGCCCGCCGAGCAGAGGAAGCTCGAAATCGCCGCATACCTCCGTGCCGCACTCCTTGCAGAACATCTTACCCACCCTAAGCGACGAAGAACATGCAGGGCATTGTAACGGCAAGTGTTTTTTTATTTCGTCTTTCATATTCAATTTGCTTTCCACAAAATTAACATATAATTCAATAATATCAAACTATACATTAATTTTATTAAGCAAATTTATATTTCTCCCGCATATAAATCCCCGCACACCGCGAAATGGCGCCGCATCACATCATGCAGACTCAACAAGCAAGTGCAAAATTATGATAATAACTCAAAGAATATCTGT
>CAJURV010000067.1 GCA_910588925.1 uncultured Rikenellaceae bacterium | reverse complement strand
AAAAATCGCCGATCCCGTTCGTGAGCCATCCTCACGTACGGCGAGTACGCTCCGGAGGCACACGACCGCGATCGACGATTTTTGAGGTCTAAAAAACTTCGCTTCGCGCACTTTTTCTCGCCTCGGCAATCGAAACTTCGTTTCATTGCGCTCGGCTTACCGAAAAAGTTCGGCGCCCTGCGACCTTTAGTTGTGTACATGGACTAGCAAGCCTGCGACTTGCGGTTAATGCGCATATCGTTAAGCTCCAGTGTTTTTCTCGTATCGCCTGCGGTTTCCCCAACCTCTGTTCGGTTAATCCGTGACGGGTATCGCGGAGCGGCACCTCGTGCCGCATAGGTGGCTTTAGCTAATGCGCATACCTTTAGTGTGTTCTGTAGTATTATCGTCTCGCCAACCTAACATAAGTATTTGGCCTTTGGGGGAGACTATAATTACTGCATGAATCTTATCTAAACTCCAAAGGGTACAATAAATTGCTACTTTGATTTATATGTTTCGTATATCAAAAAAAGGGGATTGAGCCCTCGAAAAAGTAACTCCCTCGAAAGGTCTGACTGGCGAAAGGTCTGCCGGGGGAGGTTTCGTCAAACCGACAGTTACTCCCATGCACGATGTCGTACGATCATTAAATACCGCTAAATGTCTGTCGCCCGTTATGGATATGGAATCCATAACGGGCGACAGACATTTAGCGGTATATTTAAAGATTGTCTATGACATATTGCATGCACTTGTCGATAAGGTGTACGCGGTCGCGGCCCATGCTGTGGTTCTGGTCGGGGTATATGGCCATGTCGAATGGTTTATCGGCTGCAGTGAGGGCTTCGATCATCTGGTAGCTGTTCTGTATGTGAACGTTATCGTCGCCGGTGCCATGTGCCAGCAGGAGTTTGCCTTTCAGGCGGTCGGCGAAGTTGATGGGCGAGTTCTGGTCGTAACCCTCGGGGTTGTCCTGAGGCAGACCGTTGTATAGCTCGGTGTATATAGTGTCGTAATATCGCCAGTTGGTTACGGGTGCTACGGCTATAGCCATCTTGAAGACGTCGTTGCCCTTGAGTATGCAGTTGAGGGCCATGAAGCCGCCGAAGCTCCACCCGTAAATGCCTATGCGCGATGGGTCTACGTAAGGCAACGAGCCGAGATAACGGGCTGCTGCTATCTGGTCTTCCACCTCGAGACGGCCCAGATTGCCGTAAGTACACTTGCGGAACTCTTCGCCGCGGAAGCCGGTGCCGCGGCCGTCCACGCAAGCCACTATGTAGCCGTGGGCTGTAAGCTCGCTCTCCCAGTCGGTGCCCCATTTGTCGGCTACGCGTTGCGAGCCGGGGCCGCTGTATTGGGTCATGAGCACGGGATATGTCTTGGTGGAGTCGAAATCTTGCGGCAGTAGCATATATCCGTTGAGCTGTAGGCCGGTCTCGTTCTCGAAAGTGAAGAATTTTTTGAGAGGTATGCGTCCCTCGGCGGCGGCCTGTTTGAGGGAGGTGTTCTCGTAGAGTCTGCGTACTGGCTTGCCGTCTCCTTTGCATAGGGTTACTACGGTGGGGGTGTCGGCAGAGCTGAAATACGATATGTAGTAGTTGAACCCTTTCGATGGCACTATACTGTAGGTACCGTCTCCGCCGGTGAGGCGTTTTTTGCCTTTGCCGTTGAGCTTCACGGTGTAGAGGTCGCGTTTGAGCGGCGAGGCCTCGGTAGACATGTAGTAGATCACGCCTTTTTTGTCGTCTACCCCCAGAAGATCGGTCACCTCGTAGTCGCCCGATGTGACGGGACCTATGTAGCCTCTGCTTTTGCTGTAGAGATGCAGGTGCCTGTAGCCTGTCGATTCGTTGAATACAAGGAAACGGTCGCCGTCGCTGAGGAACGTGAATGTATTGTCGCCTATGCGGTCGATATAACGGTCGTCCTCTTCGTGGTATATGACGCGGCTTTCCCCGGTGGCAGGGTCGCAGAGCAATAGATCGAGATCGTTCTGCAGACGATTGAGGTCGGCGACGGCGATTTTGTCACCGGCCCACATTATGCGCGGGATGTAACGGTCGGAGGAGTCGCCCGTCTCCATTTCTACGCTTTTGCCGGACGCTATGTCGTAGGCGTGTACGGTAACTATGGAGTTCATCTGACCCGCTTTGGGATATTTGAATTTATACACTGTCGGATAGAGCTTGCCGTCGAACATGTTCATGTTGTACTCCCTTACCCTCTCCTCGTCGGTGCGCATATAGGCTATGTAGTCCGATGCGGGCGACCATTCGTACGCTCTGGCGAAAGAGTACTCCTCCTCGTACACCCAGTCGGGGATGCCGTTGAGTACGTAGTTGAACCTGCCGTCGTCTGTGATGCGGTGCTCTACGAACTTATCGGCGGCCATGTCTACCCAGTAAAGGTCGTTGTCGCGTACGAACGCCGCTTTGGTGCCGTCGGGGGAGAATGTAGCCACCTGTTGCGAACCATTGGACGAGAGCGGACGCAACGAGCCGTCTACACGGTCGAATACGTAATATTGCGCCTTGAACGAGTGGCGATAGATAGGCTCTATGTCGGTGACTAGCATAATCTTGCTCTCGTCGGGGCTGAAGAAATAGCTGGTAAAACGAATTGCCGGAGAGTGCTCCGAGGCGTCGAATACGGTCTCCTGCATTGTGGATGTGGCGTAGTCGTAGAGCTTTATAGCGCCGTTCTCCACTACGGCGTAGTGTTCTCCGTCTCCCATGGAGGTGACGCCCGAGAGCAGGTTGCTTTGAGCGGTGGAGGCTATGGCCGTCAATGAGGCCGCAACGGTTATGAGAA
Source organism: uncultured Rikenellaceae bacterium (assembly GCA_910588925.1). Classification (GTDB taxonomy): domain Bacteria; phylum Bacteroidota; class Bacteroidia; order Bacteroidales; family Rikenellaceae; genus CASDZP01. The sequence goes on along the minus strand of CAJURV010000067.1, from coordinate 6,931 downwards.
GTTTTTTCATGATTGTGTATGGTAAAATAGTGTCCGATACTTTCCTCCGGACATCCGTTATCGGTTACAGTTTTATGAGTTTCAGGCTCATGTCGAGGCTCTTTATCTGATGCGTAAGGGCTCCCACAGAGATAAAATCGACTCCGGCGGCGGCATAGTCGGCTATGGTGTCGAGGGTGATGCCTCCCGACGATTCGACCTCGGCGCGTCCGTCTATCAGTCTTACGGCCTCGGCCGTGGTCTTTACGTCGAAGTTGTCGAGCATTATGCGGTCGGCGCCTCCCGAGGCGAACACCTCCTCTATGTCGGCTATTGAGCGGGTCTCTATCTCGATGGGCAGACGACGCCCCGTGCGGGTCAGATAGTCGCGTGTGCGTTCCAGTGCCTGTCGCACCCCGCCGGCATGGTCTATATGGTTGTCTTTGATCAGTATCATGTCGAACAGGCCTATGCGGTGATTGCCGCCACCGCCTATCGCTACGGCCATCTTGTCGAGTACGCGCATGCCCGGGGTGGTCTTGCGTGTGTCTATCACCTTGGCCTTAAAGGCCTTGATGCGGTCGGCGTAAACGGCTGTCTGCGTGGCTACGCCGCTCATGCGTTGCATTATGTTGAGCACTATGCGTTCCGCCTGCAGAAGACGTATCATCTCGCCCTCTACGTAGAAGGCTATGTCTCCGACCTTTACGCGGTCTCCGTCGTTTAGTAGCTGTTCGAAAACGTATTCGCCGAGCAGCCTGTCGAATACCATGCGGGCTACCTCTACGCCGGCCAAAACACCGTCTTGCTTTACGAGGAGCTTCATGCGTCCCCTTTCGCCTCCGGGAACGGTGGCCAGCGAGGTGTGGTCGCCGTCGCCTATGTCTTCTCTTATGGCAAGCTCTATTAGATCGCTTACAAAAGGTATGTATTCTTTTCTCATTTCCGTGAATTTTTTACAAAAATAGGTTAAAATTATCGTATAGGCTAAGATGAGACGTTAAATTTTTTATGATATGCGAGGTTATCCTCCTTATATGCTTGCAGATAGGTGTGTTTGTGCAGTTCGCCGGATATGGCGTTGCATAGTCGGCTGTATTGTTGAACTTTTTTACGGTAATTGAAAATAAATATATTAGGTTGGGTGTGTGTATGTATTGGCTGTTTAATTTGGTCACTGTCATGGTTTTATATTGACGGAATGTCCGTTGGATACAAATTGGCTTTGCAAAATGTCGTAATGCCCCGACGAAAAAAACTTTTCTATTTGCAAGAAACACAAAAGATTGAATATTATGGCAAAACCGTTGAGAAGCGACACGACGACCCGAGGCAGGCGTATGTCGGGAGCACGCAGCCTGTGGCGTGCCAATGGCATGAAAGAGGAACAGATAGGGCGTCCGGTCATAGCCGTCGTCAATTCGTTCACCCAGTTCGTGCCGGGCCATGCGCATCTGCATGAGATAGGTCAGACGGTCAAGCGCATGATAGAGGAGCGCGGATGTTTCGCTGCCGAATTCAATACCATAGCCATAGACGACGGCATAGCAATGGGGCACGACGGCATGCTCTACTCGCTCCCCTCGCGCGATCTTATCGCCGATTCGGTGGAGTATATGTGTCAGGCGCACAAGGCGGACGCCATGGTCTGCATATCCAACTGCGACAAGATCACTCCCGGCATGCTCATGGCGGCCATGAGGCTCGACATACCCGCCGTATTCGTGTCGGGCGGTCCTATGGAGGCCGGTTCGGCGGCGGGACGCAAGCTGGACCTTATCGACTCCATGGTTATGGGGGCCGACCCCGATGTGGACGACCGCACATTGCGCGATGTGGAGATGGCGGCATGTCCCACGTGCGGTTCATGTTCCGGAATGTTCACCGCCAACTCCATGAACTGTCTCACCGAGGCTCTGGGCCTCTCGCTTCCCGGCAACGGCACTGTGCTGGCTACACATAAAGAGCGCATGGAGCTGTTTCGCAAAGCGGCGGATCTGATAGTCGCCAACGCCGAGAAATATTATTTCGGCGACGACGACAGCGTATTGCCCCGTTCGATAGCCACACGTGCAGCCTTTCTCAATGCCATGACCTTGGATATAGCCATGGGCGGCTCGACCAATACGGTGCTTCACCTGCTGGCCGTAGCCTCGGAGGCCGGAGCGGACTTTACCATGGACGACATAGACGCCCTCTCGCGTCGTACGCCGGTTTTGTGCAAGGTGTCGCCTTCGTCGCATTATCACATAGAGGATGTTAACCGCGCCGGAGGGGTAATGGCCATAATGGGCGAACTCGATAGGGCCGGGCTTATAGACACTTCTGTCGTGCGTGTGGACGGCCTTACCGTAGGCGGAGCCATCGAAGCCAACGACATAATGTCGCTTTCGGTGAGCGAGGAGGCTAAAAGACGCTATAGCGCCGCTCCGTGCGGAGTCCGTAATTTGGTGTTGGGGAGTAACGATGCCAGTTACGACACTTGCGATACCGACCGCAAAGGCGGGTGCATACGCTCCGTCGATAACGCCTACAGTCTCGACGGAGGGCTCGCCGTGCTCTACGGCAACATAGCAGAGAGGGGATGCGTGGTTAAAAGCGCCGGTGTTGACAACTCCATATTCCGTTTCGAGGGTCGGGCACGCGTCTATCACTCGCAGGAGCAGGCGTGCGAGGCTATTCTTAGCGGTGAGGTGACTGAGGGGGACGCTGTATTCATATTGTACGAGGGTCCCAAAGGGGGGCCGGGAATGCAGGAGATGCTGTATCCCACCTCCTATCTCAAATCAATGAAAATAGACAGAAAATGCGCTCTCGTCACCGACGGACGCTTCTCCGGAGGCACTTCGGGATTGTCGATAGGCCATGTGTCGCCCGAGGCGGCGGCCGGTGGAGCGATAGCTTTGGTGCGCGACGGCGACAGGGTGATGATAGATATCGCCTCGCGGTCTATAAACATAGACGTGACTCGGGAGGAGCTGCAACGGCGACGGGCCTCGGAGAGCTTCGCACCGCAGGGACGCGACCGTGCCGTGAGCCGTGCGCTGAGGGCCTACGCCTCTATGGCGTCGTCTGCCGACAAAGGTGGCGTCAGGGAGATATAGTCTCTTACGTGCATGGCGCAATTCGATTTTAAACGGAGCCGAGGCTTCCAACAGAAAGTAAAATGACAGAAAGAGAAAACATTACGGGTGCCGAGGCGCTTCTGCTCTCGTTGCTCGAGGAGGGGGTCACCGACCTGTTCGGTTATCCGGGCGGCGCCATAATACCCCTTTACGATAAGCTCTACGACTATACCGATCGTATTAACCACATACTCACACGCCACGAACAGGGTGCCGTTCATGCCGCTCAGGGATATGCCCGCGCCACCGGACGCACCGGCGTATGTATGGCTACATCGGGTCCCGGAGCCACCAATCTCATAACCGGTATAGCCGACGCCATGGTCGATTCCACCCCGCTCGTGTGCATCACGGCTCAGGTGGCCGCTTCGTTGCTGGGGACCGACGCCTTTCAGGAGGCCGACATTATAAGCATGACCATACCCGTGACGAAATGGAACCATCAGGTGACCTCCGCCGCGGAGCTGCCCGAGACCATCGCCAAGGCTTTCTATATAGCCCGCACAGGACGTCCCGGCCCCGTGGTTATAGATATAACCAAAAACGCCCAGACCGAGATTCTCGACAGATTCGCCTACACGCCTTGCACCGGCCTGCGGTCGTACTGTCCCGAGCCTGTCGTGGACGATGAGAGCGTAGACCGTGCCGTGGAGCTGATAAACGCCAGCCGTCGTCCTCTTATGATAGTGGGGCAGGGCGTGGAGCTTTCGGGCGGCGAGGCCGATGCCATAAGGTTGGCAGAGAAGTGCGCCATACCTATGGCCTCTACGCTTATGGGGCTATCGGCGGTGCCTACGTCGCATCCGCTTTTCGTGGGACGTGTCGGGATGCACGGCAATGTGGCCGCCAACGAAATGACCCAACAGGCCGACCTGTTGATAGCGGCGGGTACGCGTTTTTCCGACCGTGTCACGGGCGACGTGTCGCATTATGCCCCCGAGGCCCGTGTCATACATATAGATATAGACGCCGCGGAACACGGCAAAATAATAAAACCCGACGTTAGCCTTGTATGCGATGCCCGCAAAGCGCTTTCCGCACTTGCCGACAAGGTGTCTCCGTGTCATGAACGTCCCGAGTGGATGGAGACGGCGCAAGAGGCCTACGATAGGGAGCGGCGTTATGTGATAGACCGGGCCGTGGCCCCTGCGGAGGGTGACATCACTATGGGCGAGGCGGTCGATAAGGTGGCTTCGGCGTGCGGCGGCGAGGCTGTCATAGTCACCGACGTGGGACAACATCAGATGTTCGCATCGAGATATTCGCGCCTCAATCGCACCCGTAGCTTCATCACCTCCGGAGGGCTGGGCACCATGGGTTTCGGTCTGCCGGCGGCCATAGGGGCCAAGGTGGGGCGTCCCGATCGTCAGGTGGTGCTGTTCGTGGGCGACGGAGGGCTTCAGATGACGGTTCAGGAGCTGGGCACCGTAATGCAGAGCGGAATATCCGTAAAGATAGTGGTGCTCGACAACGGCTATTTAGGCATGGTGCGGCAGTGGCAGCAACTCTTCTTCGAGAGCCGCTATTCGTTCACCACTCTGGCGGACCCCGATTTCACGCTTCTCGCCTCGGCCTACGGCATAGCGTCGCGTCGCGTGTGCGAGCGGGACGATCTGGAGGAGGCCGTAAAGGCCATGCTCGCGCACGACGGACCCTATCTGTTGGATGTGGCGGTAGAGCGCGAGGGGAACGTATTCCCGATGGTTCCCGCCGGCAAATCTATATCCAGTCTAATTTTTTCGGAGCTTAACGATGGAAAATAGAGAATACACCGTCACGGTGCTGACGGAGAATAAGATAGGTGTGCTCAACCGTATAACGGCGATATATCTGCGTCATAAAATCAATATGGAGGGCGTGAGGGTGATGGCCACACAGGTGCCCGGAGTGAGCATGATAACCATATCGTCGTACGGAGAGGAGGCTGTCATGGAACGCATAGTAAAGCAGCTCAGGCGCATAGTGGAGGTGTTCGACTCCCGTTACAAGGCTGTCGAGAGCATCACGCCGGAGAACATATACGGAGAGATCCTTTCCGGGTTGGAGGAGGGTTCAGATATTCGGTAATTCGGAGCTTGATCGAACAGGACGGTAGGTGGGAGCGCGCTCGCTCCGTATCCGTCGTGTCGCCCGGAGGAGTTTTATCGGTAACTGTACGGCAGTGGCCCGGACATCATATTTGAAAACATACGACAAGAACTTTTTAAATTATAGATTATGGCAAAAATGAATTTCGGCGGTGTTACCGAGAATGTGGTGACACGTCAGGAGTATCCTTTGAGCAAGGCTCTCGAAACACTTAAAGACGATACTATAGCGATTATAGGTTACGGTGTGCAGGGGCCGGGGCAGTCGCTCAATCTGCGCGACAACGGTTTCAACGTCATTGTCGGTCAACGCAAAGGCTCTAAGAGCTGGGACAAGGCAGTGGCCGACGGTTGGGTAGAGGGTAAGGACCTTTTCGAGATAGAGGAGGCTTGCCGACGCGCCACTATCATAGAGTATCTGTTGTCGGATGCGGGTCAGATAGCGATGTGGCCTACGATCAAAAAGCATCTCACTGCCGGTAAAGCGCTCTACTTCTCGCACGGTTTCGGTATCACTTACAGCGATCGTACCGGTATAGTGCCTCCCGCCGACATAGATGTCATAATGGTGGCTCCCAAAGGTTCGGGTACCTCGTTGAGGCGTCTGTTCGTCGAGGGACGCGGTCTCAATTCGAGCTATGCCATAGCTCAGGATGCTACAGGTAAGGCTTATGATCGTGTCGTATCGCTAGGTATAGGCGTCGGGTCGGGTTATCTGTTCGAGACCGATTTCCGTCGCGAGGTATACTCCGATCTTACAGGCGAGCGCGGTACTCTTATGGGTGCCATACAGGGTATATTCGCGGCTCAGTATCAGGTGCTACGCGATCACGGACACACCCCTTCGGAGGCTTTCAACGAAACGGTGGAGGAGTTGACCCAGAGCCTCATGCCTCTTGTAGCCGAGAACGGTATGGACTGGATGTACGCCAACTGTTCGACCACTGCGCAACGTGGCGCTCTCGACTGGTGGAAACGTTTCCGCGATGCCACTTTGCCCGTATTCAACGAGCTCTACGATAAGGTGGCAGCCGGCGAGGAGGCTCAACGTTCGATAGATTCCAACAGCAAGGCCGATTATCGTACCGGTCTCGAAGCCGAGCTTGAGGAGTTGCGCGAGAGTGAGATGTGGAGGACGGGCGAGACGGTGCGATCGCTTCGTCCCGAGAGGAGGTAATTTTTTCGATATATATGTTTTGAAGGCGGCGCTTTGGTTAGTGTCGCCTTTTTGTGCCATTTTAAATGGTATGTTTTGGGATTTTTCTACGGGGAGAATTGCGGGGAGTTGACGGGTTATGATTTTCGTTTCGCTCGGGGAGATATGTGCGGATTAGCGGTTTGCGGGATGATTCGGATTCGTTTTGTGTTGTATTAGATGTTTATTATATATTTTACTTAGTAAGGTTTTTTCGTGGTATCTTGTCTGGTGTCGCAAGGGACGGAGCCTGCGGGGGACCGCGCCGGGCGGGACATTCGATAAAGAGGTTTTATATAAGGTAGGCAGGAAATACGGAACAACCAATCGTGTAAGCGGGCCTCCGTGGGGGGAGGCTCCGGCCCGCTCATCCCTCGTGCCTCGGGATTTAACGGCGGAACAGTGTTTGATGCAACTCGCTTCGCTCGTAATTTTGCTGTTGAGAATACGCCTTGCGGCGTTCTTTATTGGTCGTTGTTAGGCGACGTTTTGTGCCTTGTCTTTTGCGGTTGTGTTTAGTGTAGTTGGAAATTTATTAGCGTTTC
>CAJURV010000066.1 GCA_910588925.1 uncultured Rikenellaceae bacterium | reverse complement strand
AAAGCGGAAACGCTATAAACTTCCAACTATACTAAACACAACAGCAAAAGACAAAACAAAGAACGTTTCTCAACAACAACTAATAAAGAACGCCGCAAGGCGTACAAAGCTCGAGCGAAGCGAGAGTCATCAAACACAAATTCCGCCGTTAAATCCCGAGGTACGAGGTATGAGCGGGCCGCACCTCGCGGTGGGCAGAAATTTCCCCCAACGGAGGCCCGCGTAAGTTACAGCAATCATAGAACCTTTCCGCTTAAATCACTGCCGGGAACCAAAAGAACACCCCGCTTGTGCGGCCCCCCGCAGGCTCCGACCCTGTGCCGCCGGGCAAGGTATCGCTAAAACCACTCTTGCCATAATATAAGGATTATATCTATTCACATCCGGGCACAAATATGCGGCATATTGCGCGTCCATCCCGTCCGGATTCCCAAAGCAAAACCACCAAAAGACACTACGTCCACCTCACCCCGCGAAAAGAGGCGGATGCGTAGTCCATCGAAAAGGTGCCGCGACCCCTTCGAAACGGAAATAAAAAGGTCGAAAAGAGACACATATAAAAATTTATATAAATTTTAAACAGCTTCTAGATATTATACCTAAATTTGCGTACTGCTAGGGACCCGTCAGCCTTACAAAAGAGGCTGAATTCAGGAAGACTTTGAAAAAAGTTTTCCTGTTTTTGTATGTAAGATCGGGGAATTTTTCATATTTTTGCAAAGCCCTTAAGGCTGACGACATAACGATGCGGGAGCCTCCCGCCCACGAAGCCTACGGCAACCGCTCCTGTAGTTTAATGGATAAAATTTAGGATTCCGGTTCCTAAGATATGAGTTCGATTCTCATCGGGAGTACAACACAAAGTTTCGAGGTATGGTTATAAAAATGATGATCGTCGTCTTTTTGGTCGGCTACTTAGCTATTGCACTGGAACACAGGATGAAAGTAGACAAGGCTGGGCCGGCTCTTATCATGGGGACGTTATTGTGGGTCATCTACGCCATGTTCGGGGCCGATATCGTTGCGCAATACAACCCCGAGGAGTTCATCCATTATCTCGAGACCAATCCCACGATACAGTCCGTGACGGCGATAGAACAGTGCGTCAGTTTTATCGTCAACGTACAGATAATAGAACAGTTGGGGGAGATCTCGGAGACACTGTTCTTCCTTATAGGAGCCATGACTATCGTCGAGCTAATCGACGTCCACGGCGGCTTCGCCATCATAACCAACCGTATCAAGACCCGCAACAAAACCAAACTGTTGTGGCTCATAGCTTTCATCACGTTCTTCCTCTCGGCCCTGCTCGACAACATGACCACCTCCATAGTGATGGTGATGTTGGTGCGCCGTATAATACAGAACTACAAGGAGCGTTGGGTCTACGCCTCCATCATAATAATAGCCGCCAACAGCGGCGGTGCATGGTCGCCCATCGGCGACATTACCACCATCATGCTCTGGGTCAAAGGCAACGTATCGGCGGAAGGCATAGTTCCGGCCATATTCCTGCCGAGCCTCGTCTCCATGTTGGTGCCCTTGTGCATATCGTCGAGACTGCTCCACGGTATCATCACCACCAATAATTCGGGACACGAAACATCCGGATCGTGGCTTACCATCATAACCCGCAAGGAGCGCGCCTCAATATTCATTCTGGGAATAGGATGTCTGGTGGCGGTACCTTTGTTCAAGAGTGTCACGCACCTGCCGCCCTTTATGGGTGTGCTCATGGCCTTGGGTATCATGTGGGTGTACACCGAGGTGATGTACAAACGCAAGGTGTGCGTCGACGAGGCGCTCAAACACCGCGTGCCGAGGGTCATACGCCGTGTGGATATCCCCACCATACTGTTCTTCTTAGGCATACTGCTGGCCGTAAGCGCGTTGCAGATGACAGGCGTATTGGGCGCTTTCGCCTCTTTGCTGGACGAACATGTGCATAATATCTACCTCATCAACATATTCATAGGTATAATGTCGTCGGTGGTCGACAACGTGCCTCTCGTGGCTGCGGCCATAGGCATGTATCCGCTTGCCGACAGTTCGTCGGTGATAGCTGCCGCCGATCCCGAATATATGGCTGCGTTCATGCCCGACGGTATCTTCTGGCAGATGCTGGCCTACTGTGCCGGCGTGGGCGGCAGTCTGCTCATAATAGGCTCCGTGGCCGGTGTCGTGGTGATGGGTATAGAGAAGATCAGCTTCGTGTGGTACCTCAAGAACGTATCGTTGATAGCTCTTGCCGGTTATCTGGCCGGTGTGGGCGTATTCGTTCTCGAACAACTCGTCAAAGGGTTGTTCTGATAATAAAGATATCCGATGGGAAAAAAGACAAAAAAATTATTCGACATAAAGAACAAGAAACGCTTCGCTATAATATTCTGGAGCGTAATATTGTTGCCCATAGTGGCCGTGACGGTGATATTCAGCCTCATAGCCGGCGGCGCATTCGGCACGCTTCCCACATTCGAGGAGCTGGAAAACCCGCGTAGCAACCTCGCCACCGACATCATCTCCGAAGACGGACAGCTGCTCGGAAGCCTCTTTGTGGAGAACAGGTCGTTCGTAGACTACGACGATCTGTCGCCATATCTGGTGGCGGCGTTGGTATCTACGGAAGACGCCCGCTTCTACAGCCATTCGGGTATCGACATCCCCAGCCTCTTCCGTGTCGCTTTCAGAACGGTGCTTCTGGCGCAGAACCAGGGCGGCGGCTCCACCATATCGCAACAGTTGGCAAAGAATCTCTACCCTCGCGACACTACCGACTACCGTTCGTCCGTGAGCCGTAACGCGGCGCTGGTGATAGCCAAATTCAAGGAGTGGATAACGGCCGTAATGCTCGAACACAACTACACCAAAGAGGAGATCATAGTAATGTACCTCAACGTGGTGGAGTACGGAAGCAATGCCTACGGCATCAAATCGGCGGCCCAGACATTCTTCGGCAAGAGTCCGCGCGAATTGGGCGTAGAGGAGGCGGCCATGCTTGTGGGTGTGGTTAACGCACCTTCGCGTTTCAGCCCGGTACGTAACCCCAAAAACGCCCTTAACAGACGCAATACCGTGCTGGCGCGCATGGAAGCGCAGGGTTACATAACCAAAAAAGAGTTGGACTCGCTCAAGAGAACGGAGATAAAACTCAACTATCAGCCCATCTCGCACGACGTGGGCATAGCCACCTATTTCCGTACCATGTTGCGCCTATACATGACGGCAGGCCAACCCAAGAAGACCCCGTTCATCTCCGACTGGGACTATAACCAGTTGGTAAAACAGTGGGAGAACGACCCTCTGTACGGCTGGTGCAACAAAAACAAAAAAGCCGACGGCACTCCCTACAACATATACAAGGACGGCCTCAAGATATATACCACCATCAACTCCCGCATGCAGAAGTACGCCGAGGAGGCGATAGTGGAGAATATGCGCAAGAACGTGCAGCCCCATTTCAACGCCCAGTCCAAAGCCCGCGGCTCCATCTTCTCCAATATAACCAGACAGGAGCAGGAGGATATCATAAACCGGGCCGTCAAACAGACCGACCGTTACCGCCGCATGAAGAACGACGGAGCGAGCGAGGCGACTATCGACAAGGCGTTCCGCACCCCCACCGACATGACCGTTTTCAGCTACGGTAACCGCTACGGTATAGATACCGTCATGACCCCGCGCGACTCAATCCTCTACAGCAAGGGATTCCTGCGCTCGGGCATGGTGGCCATAGAGCCGTCGTCGGGTTACATAAAGGCATACGTGGGCGGTGTCGACTTCCGTCACTTCATGTACGACATGGTGTCGCAGGGGCGGCGTCAGGCGGGCTCCACATTCAAGCCTTACGTATATACTTTCGCCATAGACCAGTTGGGCCTCACACCCTGTTCGCCGGTGCCCAATTCGCCCGTTACCATAGAGGGGTGGAGCCCCAAGGAGGCAGGCAATGTGGAGCAGGAGGGCGAGTTAAGGCCGTTGTGGTGGGGGCTGGCAATGAGCCGCAACAACTACTCCGCATGGATAATGCAACAGGCGGGCCAGCCTGCGGCGGTGGCCGACTTCATACACCGTCTCGGCATCAAGAGCTACATCGACCCCACCCCGTCGCTCTGCCTGGGTACCGCCGACGTATCGTTATTGGAGATGGCCGGAGCCTATACCGACTTCGTCAACATGGGCGTTCATATAGAGCCGATATTCGTAACCCGCATAGAAGACAAGCACGGCAACATATTGGCTACCTTCTCCCCGCAGAGCTACGACGCGATCTCTCAACAGAGCGCGTTCGACATGCTGGGGCTTCTGCAAAACGTAGTCAACCGGGGTACGGCCAGCAAGTTGCGCGGAGTGTATAAGTTCACCGGAGAGATGGGCGGCAAGACGGGCACCACTAACAACAACTCCGACGCATGGTTCATGGGCATCGTGCCCAAGATAGTGGCCGGCGTGTGGGTGGGCGGCGAAGACCGTAGCGTGCACCCGTCGTCGCGCGGCGAAGGCGGCGTCATGGCCCTGCCCGCGTTCGGCATATTCATGCAGAAGGTTTATAAAGACACCTCTTTGGGCATTAGCGAGAGCGACACTTTCGTCAAACCCGTAGGCGTGGAACGTTACGACTGTCCCGGCTTGCTCGAGGAGGGGTCGGAATTCACCGATAAGGAGGTGGACAGACGCAGCGACGACAACGACGGCTTCTTCGATATTTAACGGAAGCTATATATAATTAAGTTTAACAGGGCGTTCACGCCTCACACCATAGAACAATGAGAGTAGCCATAGTAGGCGCGAGCGGCGCCGTAGGACAAGAATTTCTCAGAGTGCTCGAAGATCACTCTTTCCCCGTCACCGAACTGACGTTGTTCGGCTCCAAGCGAAGCGCGGGCACGTCGTACGCTTTCCGCGGCAAAGAACATGTAGTCAAAGAGCTGAAACATAACGACGACTTCAGGGGTATAGACGTGGCGTTCGTATCGGCGGGCGGCTCCACCTCTTTGGAGTATGCCGACACCATAACCAAGCACGGCACCGTCATGATCGACAACTCCAGCGCATTCCGCATGGATCCCGACGTGCCTCTGGTGGTTCCCGAGGTCAACCCGGAGGACGCCCTGCAGATGCCGCGACGCATAATAGCCAACCCCAACTGCACCACCATACAGATGGTGGTTGCGCTCGGCGCCATAGAGAAACTGTCGCACATAAAACGCGTGCACGTAGCCACCTATCAGGCGGCCAGCGGAGCGGGAGCACAGGCTATGGCCGAGCTCGAAAACCAGTACCGTCAGATAGTGGCGGGCGAGAAACCTACAGTGGAGAAGTTTGCACATCAGTTGGCTTTCAACCTCATACCTCATGTGGACGTATTCTGCGACAACGGCTACACCAAAGAGGAGCTAAAGATGTACAACGAGACGCGAAAGATCATGCACTCCGACATAGAGGTGAGCGCCACATGCGTGCGCGTGCCGGTGATGCGTGCCCACTCCGAGGCCGTATGGGTGGAGACGGAGCGTCCCCTCGGCGTCGACGAGGTGCGCGAGGCTTTCGAGAAGAGCAAAGGCATAGTGGTGATCGACAATCCTGCAGGCAAAGAGTACCCCATGCCGTTGGAGATAGCGGGAAAAGAACCCGTATACGTGGGACGCATACGTGAAGACATCTCCAACCCCAACGGGCTCACTTTCTGGTGCGTAGGCGACCAGATAAAGAAGGGGGCCGCACTCAACGCGGTACAGATCGCCGAATCGTTCATAGAGCAAGGCGTTCTCAAGGCATAACATCCTATCTAATCTGAATAAACCGACAAAACCAATGGCAAACGAAAAGACAAAAATCCTCATCATCGGTAGCGGCCCCGCAGGTTACACCGCCGCCATCTACGCGTCACGCGCCAACCTCGCACCCGTCCTCTATCAGGGCATAGAGCCGGGCGGTCAGCTCACCACCACTACCGAGATAGAGAATTTCCCCGGATATCCCGACGGCACCACCGGCACATCGCTTATGGAGGATCTGCGCCGACAGGCCGAACGCCTCGGCACCGACATACGCACCGGCATCGTCACCGCCACCGACTTCTCTGCACGTCCGTTCAAGGTAACCATAGACGGCGGCACCGTCATAGAGGCGGACGCGCTTATAGTGGCTACCGGCGCCACGGCCCGTTATCTCGGTCTCGAGTCGGAGCTGGAGTACCGTGGCATGGGCGTATCGGCATGCGCTACATGCGACGGCTTCTTCTACCGCAAAAAAGACGTTGCGGTGGTAGGCGGCGGCGACACGGCATGCGAAGAGGCCACCTATCTGGCTACCCTCTGCCGCAAAGTGTACATGATCGTGCGCAAAGACCATCTGCGTGCCTCTAAAGCCATGCAGGACCGCGTATTCAACACACCCAACATAGAGGTGCTATTCGGCTACAACACCAAAGAGGTTCTCGGTAACGAAGACGGTGTGAACGGAGCCCTGCTCGTAGACGGCGAAGGCAAAACACGCACTATCGACATAGACGGTTTCTTCCTCGCCATAGGTCACACTCCAAACACCAAAGTATTCGCAGGTCAGCTGGAGCTTGACGCCGAAGGTTACATCAAAGTGGAGCCAGGCACATCCAAAACCAGTGTCAAGGGCATCTTCGCCGCAGGCGACGTCAAAGACCCGCGCTACCGTCAGGCTATCACCGCCGCAGGGTCGGGCTGTATGGCCGCCTTAGACGCCGAACGTTTCCTCAACGGCATGGAATAACATGAGAGCCACCGGGTTACTTACGGTAGCTGCGGCGCTCGCACTCACGATGGCCGGCTGCTCCTCTCTCAAAAAGAGCAGGAGCAGCCAGTTGCCGTCTTATTATCTCAATGACGACGGCACTCCTTACACGGGCGACATAAGGCCACACAAGGTGAGCGCAGGAGAGAGGAACGAGGCCAAACGCACGTGGGACAAGATAGCCGCCGATGCCGATACCAGCTCGCTATATAACCGTATCGACCGCGACAACCATCGTTTCGCAGGCGACCCCGCCATGTTCAAATTCAAGGAGATAGAAACGCAGCACGTCAAATTCTCCTATTACGATCCGTTCAAGGGGCGCGACTATCTCTACTACGACCTCGACGCCATGAAGCGCGACTTCCACTACCCGTGCGACGGGTGGTTCATCTCCGACTACGGCATACGTAGCGGACGCATGCACACGGGGGTCGATCTCAAGGCGCTCCCCGGCAGTAACGTGTACGCCGCGTTCGACGGTGTGGTGCGCATGTCGAAGAACTACAGCAGTTACGGCAACGTGGTAGTCATACGTCACGACAACGGTTTGGAGACGGTCTACAGCCATAATTCGCGCAATGTAGCCCGCTCGGGCGACCGCGTAAGAGCCGGCGACGTGATAGCCAAGGTAGGACGCACCGGACGGGCCACCACCGACCACGTACACTTCGAGGTAAGGGTCATGGGGCAGTTCTTCAACCCCAACCTGCTCATAGATGTAAAGAAAAACAAACTACAGGACGGATCGTTATATGTGTATAACAGACGCGGCGTTGTGAGCGCCTCATCCAATAAACGCGATCTGCCCGACGAAGAGCCAGTGACTACACAGCCCAAGAGCCCTACAGCCTCTTCAGGAAACACACAGAGCGGCACGCAGTCCAAAAACTCAGGCTCCGTAGTGCACCGGGTGGTAAAGGGCGATACCCTGTATGCAATAGCCCGACGTTACGGCACCACGGTGGATAAGATAATGCGGCTTAACGGGTTGAAGTCGAGCAGGATAAACATAGGACAGAGGTTGATCGTCAAATAGGGCGAGTAGTGTAAAGGTATGCCCTATTGGTTCGGAGAAAGATCGACCGCCGTATAAAGTTGATTCAAAAAAGGCTGTGCCTCCGCTTCTCATGGATAATATCAAAAAGGAGAGTGTCTCCTCCCACCTGAAAGAGCAGGTATCGTTGCTTCCGGATATGCCCGGGGTATATCGTTTTCTCAACGACGAGGGGGTGGTCATATACGTAGGCAAGGCCAAGAATCTGAAAAAGAGGGTGTCATCCTATTTCGTGGCACGCGCCGACCATAACCGCAAAGTGCAGGCGCTGGTGCGTCATATCGCCTCCATCGTACACACCGTCGTGGAGAGCGAGGCCGACGCTCTGTTGTTGGAGAACAACATGATAAAGTCGCTGCAACCGAAGTACAATATACTCCTCAAAGACGACAAGACCTACCCGTGGATAGCGGTCACCCGCGACCCTTACCCTCGCATAATACAGACTCGCCGCGTCGAACCGTCGGGCGGCACCTATTTCGGCCCTTACGCCTCTGTGGCGGTACAGAAAAACATGCTCGACCTCGTACGTAAGCTATACATGATACGCACCTGTCATCTGCAACTGACGCCGGAGCGTGTCGCACAAGGGCGTTTCGACGTATGTTTGGAGTATCACATAGGCAACTGCAAGGCTCCGTGCGTGGGACGCATAAGCCAGAGCGAATACGTAGAGAGCGTCCGTATGGCAATGCAGACGTTGAGGGGCGATCTGCGTCAGGCCGAGGAGTATCTTCGAGGTCTTATGGAGAAAGAGGCCGAGGCGTTACGTTTCGAGGAGGCGCAGAGGGTGAAGGACCGGCTCGACCGGTTGGAGAACTATCGCAGCCGCTCCGTGGTGGTATCGGCAACAGGCGGCAATATGGACGTATTCTACCCCGTGATAGACGGTTACACAGCCTATTGCAACTATATGCACGTGGTGTCGGGAGCCGTTATCAACTCCTACACCATAGAGATGAAGTTAGCCATAGAGGAGGATTTGGAAACGGTGTTATCGTTCGCCATAGACCGTATATGCCGGAAGCTGTCGGTGGAGCTGGAGCATGATGTGGTGGTGCCGGTAATGCCCCCCGAAGGAGAGTTCGAGGGACACCGTTTCACCGTTCCCCTGCGCGGCGACAAGTTCAAGTTACTATCCCTATCGGAGCGCAACTGTCGGCTATACAGACTGGAAAGGCTCAAACAGATCGAAAAGAGCGATCCGTCGCGTCACGCCGACAGACTCATGGAGACCATGCGTCGCGAACTGAACCTACAGCGCCAGCCCCGTCACATAGAGTGTTTCGATAACTCCAATCTACAGGGCACCTATCCCGTATCGTCGTGTGTGGTGTTCCGCGACGGGCGTCCCAGTAAGAAAGAGTATCGCCATTTCAACATCAAAAGCGTAGTAGGCATAGACGACTTCGCCTCTATGGCCGAGACCCTTACGCGTAGATACGGGCGTATGATCGACGAAGGTACGCCCCTGCCCGACCTCATAGTGGTCGACGGCGGCAAAGGCCAGCTATCGGCCGCATACGGCGTGCTGACCAACCTCGGCATAGCCGATAAAGTACAGATAGTGGGGCTTGCCAAGAGACTGGAGGAGATTTTCTATCCGGGCGACAGCACTCCCCTGTATCTCGACAAGAGCGGCGAAACACTAAAGGTACTGATGCACATACGCGACGAAGCTCACCGTTTCGGCATCACGTTCCATCGCAACAAACGATCCGCCGGACAGATAAAAAGCCGCCTCGAAAATATCCCGTCAATAGGCAAATCTAGTATAGAAAAACTGTTGAAACGCTTCAAAAGTATAAAGGGCATACGTGAAGCAGATTTCGACGAGCTGGTCGAAACGGTCGGAAAACAACGGGCCGAAGCATTGAGGAATTATCTCGGTCAGGATGTATAGTGGGAAACTTTGCCTTAGCGAAGCTCCTGACATAGCTTTCATATTGGATTTGTTATTTCGGCTTTCGGCGGGGATTTATGCCATATTTATTTTTATTATTCGGGGGGGGGAGACTAAGCCCCTTTAAATGTGCGTGATATTCAGTGATACCGCATACGTTGTGGTGAGCATTTCAATGTGTATATTGCAGCTTGGGGAAATATCACATTGTTATTATAGCTTTTGATATAGAAAGTGCAGTATTTACGTTATCTGTTGGTGAGACGGTAAGATGCTACAAAACGCACTGAAGGTATGCGCATTAGCTAAAGCCATACATGCGGCACGAGGTGCCGCTCCGCGATACCCACCACGGATTAACCCGACAGAGGTTGGAAAAGCCGATGGCGAGCAGATACTATCACTTCACACCCAAAGATATGCGCATTAACCGCGAGTCGCAGGCATACTTGCCCGCGTACACAAGCGCAGACCGCAGGGCGCCGAAGTTTTTTAGACCTCAAAAATCGTCGATCGCGGTC
>CAJURV010000065.1 GCA_910588925.1 uncultured Rikenellaceae bacterium | reverse complement strand
TTTTTCTTGTCTCGCCTGCGGCTTTCCTAACCTCTGTTTGGTTAATTCGTGGCGGTTATCGCGGAGCGGCACCCCGTGCCGTATGAACAGGTTCGGTTAAGTACGTGTTACTCTTGCAGAGCAGGTCTATCACCCCGCGAGAACAGGCTTCGGCTAATGCGCATACCGTTAGTGCGTCTTATAGCACATTATCGTCTCGCGAGCAGAATGGTGTTTGATGCTTGCTCCTCATTACAAGTGGATGTTTCAATCGTGCCTTCACATGGCTTTAGGCTATTGCATATATTGTATTGGGTTGTGGATGTTAAGCTAATGTGATATTAGAGGTTGTTGGTGTCTGTTGTTGCGTGTAGGGCTACCTCTTTATTGATCCTATTTGCGGATAGGGTGGAGTGTGCAGCAGTATTTTACAGACATGGTGTTCCACGTGGAACAAATGTGGTGAGGTGGGGTGGGGTGTTTGTTGTTCCACGTGGAACATCTTGTTGCTTGCCGTCCGCTGTTTATTGTGATAGTGTGGTGTTATCTTGCAAAATATACCAATAGGATATTGACATCTGCCGGTGATACTCCCGGTATGCGTGAGGCCTGTCCCAATGTGGCGGGTTTTATTCTGTTAAGTTTCTGTCGTGCTTCTATGGTTATTGATTGTAGTGTGTCGAAGTCGAAGTCTTTCCGTATCTTTATGTTTTCGAGACGTTCGAGACGTTCTGCTATCAATCTTTCTCGGTCAATATATCCACTGTATTTGATCTGTATCTCCACCTCTTCCGTTATCTCTCTGTCGCAACTGTTTTTGTCTATGGCTTCTTTTAGTGCAGGAATAATCTTTGTGAGGTTCTCGAGAGTTATCTCGGTACGTGATATCAGGTCTGTAAGTTTTCGTTTTTGGGTTAGTATCGACGATCCTATGCTCTCTAAATATCCGTTTATCTCTTCAGGGGCTATGCCGTAATCTTTTATGAAAGATTGCAGTTCGGTTATTTTCTGCTCTTTTTGACGAGCTATATTCATCCTGTGCTCATCGGCGAGACCTATCTCGTAGCCTTTCTTTGTCAGTCTCATGTCGGCGTTGTCGCCTCTTAGTAAAATACGATATTCGGCTCGGCTGGTGAACATTCTGTACGGTTCATCCACCCCTTTGGTTACCAAGTCGTCTATAAGTACGCCTATATATGCTTCATCACGCCGTAATATCATCGCTTCTTGTCCGTCGATAGCCCTGTGGGCATTGATTCCGGCCATCAATCCTTGTGCGGCGGCCTCCTCGTAGCCGGTGGTGCCGTTGACCTGACCTGCGAAATATAGCCCTCCTATTAGTTTGGTCTCGAGTGAGTGGTATAGCTGGGTTGGGGGGAAATAGTCGTATTCTATGGCATATCCGGGTCTGAAAAGGGATATGTTCTCGAATCCCTCTATCTGCGACAGTGCCGCGAACTGTACCTGCCACGGCAACGACGACGAGAAACCGTTAAGATAATATTCGGTGGTATCTCTACCCTCCGGTTCCAAGAAAAGCTGATGTTGTTCTTTATCTGCGAATGTACGTAGCTTGTCTTCTATGCTGGGACAATATCGTGGACCTATGCCTGCAATAGTGCCGTTGAAAAGCGGGGAGTCGGCGAATCCGCTCCGTAACGTTTCGTGTACTTGCGGCGATGTATAGGCCAAATAACACGGCAGTTGTTCTCTGACAGGCTCTATTTCGGGGAGGAACGAGAATTTTTCGGGTCGTTCGTCACCCTGCTGGGGCGATAGTTTTTCGAAATTTACGCTACGTCCGTCTATTCTGGCGGGTGTTCCGGTCTTCATGCGCCCCACTTCAAAGCCTGCGTCGGCCAGTTGTGCGCTCAACCCGTAGGAGGCCATGTCGCCCAATCGTCCGCCGCGTGCCTGAGACCGTCCTACATGTATCAATCCTTCGAGAAATGTGCCGGCCGTTAGTATCACCGCTTTCGATTTAAAGGTCATGCCTAACTGGGTCTTTACGCCTTTTACCGTGTCGTTTTCTATTATCAGCTCGGTGACGTTATCCTGCCATAACGATAGGTTGTCGGTGTGTTCGAGTTCACGCCTCCAAAGACGCGAAAAGAGCTCTTTGTCGCACTGGGCGCGCGGACTCCACATGGCAGCCCCCTTGGAGCGGTTGAGCATGCGGAATTGTATCGTGGAACGGTCGGTGATGATGCCCATCATACCGCCTAAGGCATCTATTTCCCTGACTATCTGTCCTTTGGCCACACCGCCTACCGCCGGATTACATGACATATTGGCGAATTTGGTCATATCCATAGTGATTAGCAACACTTTGGAACCCATTATGGCGGCTGCTCTCGATGCTTCGCATCCGGCGTGTCCCCCTCCGATTACTATTATGTCGTAATTGGTTGTCATGTGAAACGGTATTATGTGGAGTGATACGGTTCGTGAACTATTATAATCC
This sequence comes from uncultured Rikenellaceae bacterium, assembly GCA_910588925.1. Lineage (GTDB taxonomy): Bacteria > Bacteroidota > Bacteroidia > Bacteroidales > Rikenellaceae > CASDZP01. The sequence continues at coordinate 7,929 of CAJURV010000065.1, read as the reverse complement.
TCTTGCAGTAGTGCTGTTTGTCTGGCAACCCATTGTCGACCCATCTCGCGTTAGGAAACTCTCCCGCATATATGCTCGCTTCGGATAGGGTTATTCATATCATGATAAGGCTACTTATCCGTCTGTCCCGAGTCGCGTCCACTACATCTCTTGATAAATGGCTTAAAGGCCTGTTTTAAGCCATATTGTCCAGCAGGCATAGGTAATGGTCCTCTTTGCCTCTCATGACGGCTTGTTCGGCCTCTTTTTTGTCTTTATAGCCGAGCAGGTGAAGTACTCCGTGTACTATTACCCGTTTTAGTTCGCGGTCGAAACCGGTACCGAACAGTGCGGCGTTATCTCGTACGCAATCTACGCCTATGGCGAGGTCTCCGGATATTATACGCTTGCCGCCATGCTCCTGACAATAATCGAACGTGATGATGTCGGTAAGGTAGTCGTGATCGAGAAACTGCCTGTTGGTCTGCAACATGTAATCGTCGGAACAAAACGCTATGTTGATCTCTCCCAAGACGCCGCCCTCGGCCTCTATCACCTTGCCGAGCCACCGCGATGTGAGCCTGCGGCCTTTGTATGCGAATCCGGTTTTCTCCGTGTGATATGTTATCGCCATAATCTGTAAACTGAATATATGCTTGTTTGGTTATGGATGCGGTGTAATTCTTTACTGCTGTATCTACTATTTGGCGAACCACGGCTCCGGGTTTATGGGCGTGGTCTCTTTCCATAGCTCGAAGTGTAGCGAGCCGCCTCCGCCTGTTGTAGATACGGATCCTATCTTGTCGCCCGCCCTGACCTTTTCACCTGCCTTGACCGATGCTCCCGAGAGGTTGGAAAAGACCGTTATGTAGCTGCCGTGGCGTACCATCACCGTGGTGCCCATCCCTTGAAACGAGAATACTTTGGTCACCTCGCCCGCGAATACGGCGCGTGCGTTAGTTCCCGCTTTGACAGTGAAAGTTACCCCTTTGTTGTCTACTTTAAGCGTAGGTTGCAACGGATGGGGATGTATGCCGAAATGTTCGGTTATGGCTCCGCCGGTAACGGGGTGGGGTAGTTTGCCTTTGGCTGCGGTGAAATCGCCCGTCAGTTTGGATAGGGCCGCATTGTCGGCGGCGCTCGCTTCGCGGTCTTTGCGGGCCTGTTCCTCTATTATGCGGCGGATCTCTTTCTGTAGCTGGTCTACCACCTTGCGGTTCTTGGCAATGGTAGCACCTATGTTTTTCTCCTCTTTTCTGAGGGCAGCCAGTTCGTTACGATAGCGGGCCTCTTCGCGTGTGAGGCTGGCTACCTCTTCGTTACGGGCCGTGAGAGTGCTGTTGAGCTCTTTCTCGCGACCGTGCAGCCTTGCTGTCTCATGCTCTATGCGGTCGCGTGTGGAGGCTATCTCCTGCCCTTTGCTTCGGCGTAACTCCAGGTGTCTCCTTATGTAGGCCGCCCTCCGTGTCATGTCGTTGAAGTCGGAGGCTGAAAAGAGAAAGGTGAGATAGCTGCCCGTCTTGTACTCCTTGTAGGCGGTGACTACTATAGCCGCATACTCCTTTTTGAGTTCGGCAAGCTCTGTCGCCAGAGTGTCGATGCTCTTGTTGTTGCGGGCTATGTCGCTCTTTATCAGCTTTGTCTGTTTGTCGAGCGACTCTATGATACTTTTGCGGTTTTTGATGTTGCCGTCTACGAGCGAGAGGTTGGAGAGGCTGTTTTTCTGCCGGCTCTTGTTGCTCTGCAATAGCTCGTTGTTTTTCTTTATCTCCGCCTCCGCACGCTCTATGTCTTTTTTGAGCGATTCCACCGTCTGCCCGTAAGACGAGAGGCAGACAACGAGCATGAAGATGGAGAGCAAGTACCGCATATCTATCAGTATATCGCTTCGAACTGTTGCAAAAAGCGTATGTCGTTCTCGAAGTAGAGACGCAGGTCTTTGACACCGTAACGCAACATGGCTATGCGTTCCACGCCCATGCCGAATGCGAAGCCGCTGTATTTCCTGGAATCTATGCCGCATGCCTCCAGCACGTTGGGATCGACCATTCCGCACCCCATGATCTCCAACCATCCGGTGCCCTTACAAACGTTGCATCCCTTGCCTCCGCACAGGTTGCACGACACGTCCACCTCGGCCGACGGTTCGGTGAACGGGAAGTAAGAGGGGCGCATCCTTATGCTGGCATCCTCTCCGAACATCTCTTTGGCGAAGTAGAGTATAGTCTGTTTGAGATCGGCGAACGATACGTTCTCGTCTATGTAAAGCCCCTCCACCTGATGGAATATGCAGTGGGCGCGGTACGATATGGCCTCGTTGCGGAATACGCGGCCGGGACACACCACCCTTATGGGAGGCCGGCTGTTCTGCATCACCCTCACCTGTATGGAGCTGGTGTGGGTGCGTAACAGTATGTCGGGGTTCTTCTCCACGAAGAATGTGTCCTGCATGTCGCGGGCCGGATGCTCTGGCGGAAAGTTGAGAGCCGAGAATACATGCCAATCGTCCTCTATCTCGGGACCGTCCGCTACGGTGAAGCCCAGACGTGAGAAGATATCCACGATCTGTCTCCTTACCAAAGAGATGGGGTGGCGTGTGCCTACGCGTCTGGCGGTGGCCGGACGGCTCATGTCGATTGCGTCGCAGTCGCTCGCTACTACGGTGTCGAGGCTCTCTTTCAGTTCGTTGATCTTGTCGAGAGCTTTGGTTTTCAGCTCGTTGATAGTTTTGCCTATCTCCTTTTTCTGCTCCGCCGACAGGCTCTTGAACTCCTCGAAAAGGGCGGTCAGTTCGCCTTTCTTGCCTAATATCTTTATTCTGAAATCTTCGATCTCAGCCAAGGTGGCGGGCTTGAAGCCGCCTACCTTCTCCATTAGCTCCTTGATTCTATTCTGCATGGTATTCCCTGTAATATTTTTCTGTCTCTTCACGGCTTAGGCGCCCTGTTCGGGTGCCTGTTATCACTATGTCTTCCGCAGGCCTGTCGAATTCGTCGGTGGCCGAAGCGGCTATATCGTCCACAACGTCCATGCCTTCTATCACATAGCCGAATACGGTGTAGTTTCCGTCCAGGAAAGGAGTGCCGCCCTCGCGGAGGTATCTGCGTCGGACGGTATCGCTGTACGTGTTGCCACTCTTGTCGACAGCAGCTTCGTCGAGACCGTTGCGACCCTGAACTATGTAGAAGTGCGACCCCGAAGAGAGTTTGCCGGGGTTGACGGCGTCGCCTTCGCGTGCAGCCCCTACGGCGCCTCTTATGTGCACCAGACCGTCGACGAATTCGGGTTCCACCTTATGTCCTGCGTCGCCCTCCCCGAGACGTTCGCCCGGCTCCGCTCCGCGTGACGTGGGGTCTCCGGCCTGTATTACGAACGACTCTATTACGCGGTGGAACAACAACGAGTCGTAGAAACCTTCGTCGCACATCCTTACGAAGTTGTCGCGGTGGGCGGGGGTCTCGTCGAAGAGCATCAGAGTTATATCCCCCTTATCGGTTTGTATGGTGACCTTGCGCGCCTGTCCTGCACCGTCGTGAGATGTGTTGTTGCATCCGACGACGGCGAATAATAGCATCGCCGTGAGAATATTGCGATATCTTTTCATACCTTTGTGAGGTTACATGTTTTGTGTAAGGCACTACATCGGACAAAAATAGTGAATATTGGCGAAAAAGCGTTCAATGGAGGCAAAAAAATGCTTCTGTCAGGGGCTTCGATACGGAGCTTTCAGACGGGCGGAACCGAATCATTGACAGAAATTTTTCGTTTTTCTCGCTTCTTTACGGAGACTGCGCCTTTCGGCTGTCCGAGAGAGTGACGCAAACGGATGGAAGACATAACGGGCGGGGTTTTATATTCTCTGCGAGGTACGGCCCGGGAAGCGGAATGTGTTTATGTGACCTATCCGGCGAGGTCCGTTAAGCGAAAAACGTTTGAGATACGGTCTTCTAATATGAAACAGCTCTATGTATAAGAGATTTACAGTGTAAAGCGAAAGGTCGTCGACCCTTTTTATGGTTATGAGGATATTGAAATTTATGTTTCTGTTTGCGGCGCTCATATCCGCCCACACCCTTTATGCCCAGAGGGTAGGGGTGGTGTTGAGCGGCGGCGGCGCCAAAGGGCTCTATCATATAGGCATAATGAAGGCATTGGAGGAGAACGGTGTGCCTGTCGATTACGTTGCCGGCACCTCTATGGGCTCCATAGTGGCCGGGTTGTACGCCGCCGGTTACTCTCCGGCGGAGATGGAGGCTCTGTTCAACTCTCCCGAGGTGTTGTCGTGGGTGTCGGGCAAGATAGAGGACAGGTATCTCTATTACTACAAGAAACAGTCTCCGAATCCGTCTATGATAAACATCGACTTCAATATCGACCGTTTCAAACCCGACTACCTCCCGTATCGCGACAGTCTGCCCGGCAGCGACATATCTGGAGAGACGCTCTCCAAGCGCAAGGGAAAGATTACCTTTTCGCTAAGGCGTCCTACGGGTGCCGGGTCCGATGCGGCGCCGTCCATGTCGTTGGTAAACAGCACTTCGCTCGATGTGGCTCTTCTATATTTCTTTGCGGGTGCCACGGCTTGTTCCGGCGGCGATTTCGACGATCTGTTCGTCCCGTTCAGATGCGTTTCCACCAACATATACGGCAAGACGCCCTATCTGTGGCGTTCGGGCGATCTCGGCATGGCCATACGTTCGTCTATGGCCATACCGTTGGTGTTCGCCCCCGTGGCGGTCGACTCCATGCTCATGTACGACGGGGGCCTGGTCAACAACTATCCGTGGCGCGAGACTTTGGAGGAGTTCTCCCCCGACATACTCATAGGCGGGGTGTGCGTTTCCGGTAAGCCCGACATATCCACTATCTCCGGTCAGATAGAGTTGCTTACGACCGACAAGACCGACTATGCCATCCCCGACTCTTTAGGTATCACCATCGCCCGTAATATGGATGTGGGCATCATGGATTTCCGTAAGGCGCCGTATATCATACAACGCGGTTACGAAGACGCCCTCGCGGCCATGCCCCGCATACTCGAACGCATAAGCCGCCGCAAGCCGCAGGAACAGGTGGAGGCCGAACGCGCCTCTTTCTGCTCCCGCATTCCGGAGATCAATATAAAGTCTTTGGATATAGAGGGGCTTACGGCGGCGCAACAGGCATACGTCAAGAGCCAGCTTTCCGACCTGAATCGCGACGGGGTGGACGAGGAGATGACGGTAGACCGGTTCCGTGCCGAATATCTCAAAATCCTGTCCGAGGGCTTTTTAACGGGAGGCTTTCCGGTGGTGGAATGCGACGATTCGCTCGGAGGATATCGCATGCGCATGACGATGCACAACAAGCCCGACTTCAAGGCCATGATAGGGGTCAACATATCGTCCATATCGGTCAATCAGGCCTATCTCGGCTTCCAGTATCACGATTTGGGACGCATAAGTTCGACGGTAACTCTCGACGGACATATAGGCAGCTTCTACTCTGCCGCCCAGCTCTCGTCTCGGTTCAATTTCTACGGAGGGCGACGCCCGTTCTACATAGAGAACGCCTTGTCGTACAATTTTTACGACTACGGCCGCGGCAATAGCCAGAGTATATCCTACAAACATACCGCACAGGGATATTCCAGATATAACGACCTCTATTTCAGCTCTACGATAGGTACGCCGGTTCAGCGGTCGTCCAAGATAGAGTTACGCGCGGCCGTAGGTCACGACCGTTACAGCTATTTTCCCGTGAAAGGCGGTGTGGACGGTTATACGTACGACATATCCAATATCAACTATATTACGGCCAATATAGCACTGAAACGCAATTCGCTCAACTATCCCACCTATCCTACCCGGGGGCTTTATCAACAGCTGTCGCTTTTCGGAACCTATCAGCGTGAGCGTTATATGCCGGGTTCATATTCCGAAGGGCATGGCGCGCGCGAGTCGTACCGTCGCAGCTTGTGGGCCGGGGCTTGTTTCAGTCGTGACGACTACATATATGTGGCGCGTCATTTCAGTTTCGGGTATAGCGTGGAGGGGTTGTACTCTATGTCGCCCGATTACTCCAACAGCTACATAGCCGTTATGGCCGCACCGTCGTTCACTCCCACGCCCCACAGCAAGACGCTCAACACTCCCGAGTTTCACAGCGACAGCTATCTTGCGCTCGGTATAAAACCCATATTATCGGTAAACGACAATATCTATCTCAAGGCATCGGCCTATTGCTTCAAACCGGATCTCAAGAACTGGCGCGATTTTAAAGACAGGCTAAAATATATCGTAGACGCTTCGGTGGTATATCAGTCTCCCATAGGTCCCGTAAGCCTCTCTTACTCCTATTACACTCTTAGCGGGATGAGACGTAGTTATGTTACTTTCAATCTCGGATTCCTTTTGTTCAAGCCCAAAGGGATAGTTTATTGAGTTGGGGTAATCCGGTAGGTGTCGGCGTTAGCTTCGGCGGGCTTCGTTTCTTGGCCCGGGAAAGCGAAACTGTGTTAGGCGGCCACATGTCTTTGGTTATATTTTAGTCTGAAAAACTATTTTATCGGATAACAATAATTTGATATGTTACATTTCGATACGGATTATATGGAGGGTGCGCACCCTCAGGTAATGCGCCGTCTTTTAGAGACCAACGCGGAACGGACCGTCGGATACGGTCGTGACGAATATACGAAAAGAGCCGAGTCGCTCATTCTCGACGCATGCGGTCTCGATAACGGCAAGGTTCATTTTCTCGTAGGCGGCACACAGACCAATGCGACGGTGATAGACGGGCTGCTCGCACGTCACGAGGGGGTGGTTGCGACCGACACCTCTCATATAAACAATCACGAAACGGGTGCTATAGAAGCCACAGGACACAAAGTACTCGTATTGCCCTCGGAGAACGGTAAACTGCGGGCGGAGGATGTAAAGCGTTATATCGACGATTTTTATCGTGACGAGACATTCGAGCACATGGTGTTTCCAGGGATGGTCTATATATCTCATCCTACCGAGCTGGGGACGCTATACACTCTCGAAGAGTTGCGGTCGTTGAGCGGTGTGTGTCGAAAGGCCGGGATTACGTTATATCTCGACGGCGCGAGGCTCGGATACGGATTGGCGGCGGAAGGTACGGACGTGACGCTGAAAGATATAGCGCGACTGTGCGACGTGTTTTACATAGGAGGGACTAAAGTGGGCGCACTGTTCGGAGAGGCGGTGGTAATCACTCGTAGTGACATATTGCCGCGGTTCTATCCTTTGATAAAACAGCACGGCGCATTGCTCGCCAAAGGGAGGTTGCTAGGTATTCAGTTCGAGACTTTGTTCACCGACGATCTTTATATTCGTATTGCCGGTCATGCCGTTAAGATGGCGATGAAACTGAAGAATGCCTTGCTCGGAAGGGGGTATCGTCAATATGTCGATTCGCCCACCAATCAACAGTTCTTTATATTGCCCAACAGGGAGATAGACAGGTTACGGAAGATCGCCTCTTTTGAGCCGTGGGGTGTTTACGGAGAGGAGGAGACGCCTGTGCGGTTCGTTACCGATTGGGCTACCAAGGAGGAGGATGTCGATGAGTTTATAGGGCATCTATAAAATTAGTGGGGGCTTACTGGCTTGTGAAGTAGTATGTATTACGATGTTTGGCGATAGGCGGTTTGCGGGACGGTGATTTTCTTTTTGGTTTGGTGGTATGCGCGTTAGCTGCACTTTTGGGCCGGGGACAATCTTTATGTCGGGTGGTTAGAGCGGTTTTAGCGGGGGCATTGCCTTATGTCACAAGGGCCGGAGCCTGCGGGGGACCGCGCCTCGCGGCGGGCGGAGAGGGTAGCCGGGTGTAAAATAAGCGGAATAGGTTCTATGATTGCTGTAACTTACGCGGGCCTCCGATGAGGTGAGTTTCTGCCCACCGCGAGGTGCGGCCCGCTCATCCCTCGTGCCTCGGGATTTAACG
>CAJURV010000064.1 GCA_910588925.1 uncultured Rikenellaceae bacterium | reverse complement strand
TCTCGGCTTGTCGAAAACGTGTTCTTTTGTCGAGTGACAAAAGTAACTCTCCATGGAATGGCCCGCCGGGAGGCACCGTTTGAAAGACCACACCGGGAGGCCTCCCGAAAACGCCACAGGTTCAAATAGAGATGGATAAGAGACGACCCCGAAAGAATCTCTTTCGGGGTCGTCTCTTATCCATCTCTATTTGAACCTGTGGCGTATGAACCACTCTTGGGTGACGAATATGTTGAAGCCCAGATATATCCTTACGAATGTGTCACGGGACAGGCCTCGGCTCAATGTTCCGGTTCGCCCGACTTCGGCACCGAAGTTGACAGCGGTGAAACTGTTCCGTTGCAGGGGGGCGCCGAAACCCACCGACATTGCGCATTCGGTTATCTTTTTGCCGTTCATGGTGTAGTAGGTGTTACCGTAGCGCACCCCGCCCCGATATGTCCACCGTTTCATCACCTGACGTATGTCGTAACGGTTGGGGGTGTATTCGAAGCCGGCGCGTACATTGTGCATATCGGCAGCCTCGAATAGTCCGCCACCGGACATCTTCTCGCTGTCGAGTACGCCTTTCCACATCTGATAGTCGTAGTCGAAACCGAAAGTCAGCCTGTCGGTACGGTAACCTATCCCGGCCACGAGCCTGTGGGGCATATCGAAGCCCACTTTGTCTGAGAGGTCGAGGACGATATCGGAAGCGGACGACCCCTCGCTTATTATCTGACGCGTATGGTCGAGATCGGCCTTGCGCTTGGGCTCATATACTACGCCCACGGTGAAAGCACGGCCTCCGCGCAACGGGTATTCGTACTGGGCGCCAACCTCGAAATTGACGGTGTTGATACGCCTGCGGTCGGTGGTACGCACGGTACGGTATTCCGTAGAGGAGGATACTATATCGGAAACGCTCGACTCGGAGATACGCTTGATATTACCTAAATAGTAGAGCATGTCGACACCGACGGAGAAATTCTTGAACGGACTCCAGCCCAAACCGGCCTTAAGACGGTTGAACCCGCCGCTACCCGAGTAGCTGTATCTCACAGTACCGCTCTCTGCCATAATCGACGACATGTCGGTGAACGACACCTTGTAACCCACGGTCGAATACGGTGTGACGCTCAACCCGAACCCCAGCTTGTCGGCGATACGGAACTGCACGCTCACATCGTTTATGTTAAACGCATTATGGCTGCTACGATAGTTCTTAGACTTGAGATAGTCGTTCTGCCCCTGCATACCGAACGAGAATATGAACGTCTGTGCCGATGCCGCGCTGTAAGAGGCCGGGTTGACGGCATTGAACGATGTGGCGCTACGCATGGCCGCTCCCACACCCGCCATGGTTCCGGCCGCTGCGGTACCGCCCGTGTTGAGGTTACCGACACCGTACAGGGTATAGGGAGTGAACAGGTTCAGCGTATTGTCGAACTGTGCCGCCGCAGGCATAGCCGTCACGGCGAGAAACGACAGGAGCGACGCATACAATATTGCTTTTAATCTCATCGTATGTTTTCAAGAATAACGTTTAACCCTATCACGACCAGACGGGGATTTACAAATATCGTATTTTTTAACTTTCCGGCAAAATAATTCGCATCGCCGCCGGTAAAAATCACCGCCACGTCTCCGTGAAGACGACGACTCTCCTCGATATATCCGGCTATCTCTCCAGTTATGCCCCTCACCACCCCTGCTTCGATTGCCTCGCGCGTAGAGCTTCCGGCCAGCGGCGCGTCGCCATCCGGCAAAGAGCAGAGAGGGAGAGCGGCGGTATAGTCGGCAAGGGCCCTGAAACGCATGGAGGCTCCGGGGCTGATGTTGCCGCCCATGAACGTTCCGCGTAACACGGTGTCGACGGTTATGGCACTACCGAAATCGACGATCAGCAGATTTTTATCGGCGCCGTATAGCGACACGGCCCCCACGGCTGCCGCCAACCTGTCGGACCCGAGTGTGGCAGGCGTAGCGTAGGCATTGCCTATAGGTACCGGCGTCTCCGCACCGAACCGCACGAAACGGGCAATACTCCCCGACAACAACTCGTCCGCACCCTTATCGTAAGAGCCTACCGAGCACAATATGGCAGCCTCTATATGCGGATGGTCTGCGAGAATACTCTCCGTATCGGCCGTCGTCAACGAGCCGTAACGCCTCTCCTCTACGATATCGCCGCCGTCGAAAAGAGCCGCTTTGGCGGTAGTGTTACCTATGTCTATTATAAGATTCATGCTCTGTCTTTATCCACCTGTCGCCCCATCTCCCTCAATATAGCCAATGCGTCGTCTATGCCGCCCACGCCTCTTATCGACAGCAACAACCTCTCCGGCGACTGTTTGACCTTGTAGCGCTCGTCCTGGCCGGCCACGAAACGCATCACCGAGGTGAAAACATCGCTTTTGAAATACGGCGATTGCGGCTTACCTACGAAATGGAGTATGAAGAAGCCGTTTTTGACAATGGCTTTCTCGAAGCCCAAAGCCATAGCCGCCTTACGTAATGACACCACCGACAGCAGTCTTTTCACCGGCTCCGGAGGGGGGCCGAAACGGTCTGTAAGTTCGGCTATCATACGCTCGGCCTCCTGCGATGTCTCCATAGCGTCTATGGTACGATACAGCTTTATCTTCTCGGCAGTGTTAGAAACATAGGTGTCGGGAATGAAGGCCTCGTCGTCGATATCCACCTGACAATCGCTCACGTATAGCTCGCGCGCCGCCGGGCCGTCGCCATCCGGGCCATTGTCCGTGCCTATACCCTCGGCTTTCAGCTCGGCCATAGCTTCGTCGAGTATCTTACGGTATGTCTCGAAGCCTATGTCGGCTATGAACCCGCTCTGCTCCGCCCCCAGCATGTTGCCGGCACCGCGTATGTCGAGGTCCTGCATGGCAATATTGAAACCCGCCCCCAGATCGGCGAACTCCTCTATGGCCCTCAGACGCCGCCGGGCCGTCTCCGATATGCACTCCACCGGAGGTGTGAGCAACAGGCAATAGGCCTTGCGGTTGTTGCGTCCCACGCGTCCGCGCAACTGGTGCAGATCGCCGAGACCGAAGTTCTGGGCATCGTTTACTATTATGGTCCCCGCATTCTGTATGTCTATGCCCGACTCTATTATGGTAGTGGCTACAAGCACGTCGTATTCGCCGTAGATGAAGTCGGTCATAACCCGCTCCAACTGGGCCGGCGACATGCGTCCGTGAGCCACCGCTATGCGCGCCCCGGGAAGCTCGCGCTGCACCGAGGCGGCCGCACGCTCTATAGTCTCTATGCGGTTATGCACGAAAAATACCTGTCCACCGCGCTCTATCTCGGCCTCTACCGCCTCCCTTACTATCTCGGGAGAAAACTCGTGTACCTCCGTGGATACGGGCTGACGGTTGGGGGGCGGAGTGGCTATGATGGAGAGGTCGCGAGCCCCCATCAGCGAGAACTGCAACGTGCGAGGTATGGGAGTGGCCGTGAGGGTGAGGGTATCGACGCTCTCGCGCATCTTACGCAACTTCTCCTTGCTCGATACGCCGAACTTCTGTTCCTCGTCCACTATGAGCAACCCCAAATCTCGGAACTCCACTTTGGAACCCAACAGCTTGTGGGTGCCTATAACTATATCTATCTTGCCCTCTTTGAGCCGTCGCAATATGTCGGATACCTGCCCCGCGCTCTTGGCCCGCGAAAGGTTCTCCACCGTCACGGGCAATCCAGAGAGGCGGCGGGTGAATGTACGGTAGTGCTGCAACGACAACACGGTGGTAGGCACCAACACCGCCACCTGTTTGCCGTCGACAGCCGCCTTGAAAGCAGCCCGTATGGCTATCTCCGTTTTACCGAAACCGACGTCGCCGCATATCAGCCTGTCCATCGGTACCGGAGCCTCCATATCGCGTTTGAGCGCCTCGGTGGCCTTTTGCTGGTCGGGCGTATCCTCGTAGAGGAACGATGCCTCCAACTCCTGTTGCATATAACCGTCGGGCGAGAATGCATACCCTTTCGACGCCCTGCGTTTGGCATAGAGGGCTATCAGATCTTTGGCTATGTCTTTTACACGGCTCTTGGCCGTCATCTTCTGGCGTTGCCACGTACCGCCGCCCAGCTTGTGGAGCTTGGGGGCCGTTTCGGTGTCGCCGTCCTTGTATTTGGATATCTTGTGGAGGGCGTGTACCCCCACGAGCAACACATCGCCGTCGCGGTATATTATCTTCACCGCCTCGGCCACCTTGCCGTTCTCTACGGAGCGGGTCAGGCCGCCGTAACGTCCTATGCCGTGGTCGATGTGTACCACATAGTCGCCGAGACTCATCTCCTGCAGCTCCGACACCGACAGCCCCTCGGCCTTGGGCAGCTCGCGCATTAGACGGTAACGGTGGTTACGCTCGAATATCTGATGGTCGGTATAGACGCATAACTTGTTGTCGTGGTCGACGAAACCGCCCTGCAACGTTATATCCACGCTGTCGAAAAGCTCCTTCTTACCGCCTATTGATGCCATGATCCCCGACAGACGCTCTATCTGGGCACCGTTCTGAGTGACTATATAACTTGCGTAGCCCTCCTCTTTATATTTTACGAGATCGTCTCGCAGAAGCTCGAAGTTTTTGCCTATGGCTGTCTGCGGACTCTTTCTCACCGATATATCGCCTACCGGATTCATGTCGGAGAATGTGCCGTGCAGGGCTATCACCCTCTCGCCCTCGAGCGACCGGCAAAGCTGCGGGCCGCTGCACAGACTTTCGAGCAAAGCCTTGCCCTCGTCGCCGCGGCTCGATAGTACCTGCGCACGTATGTCGTTAAGCCGTCGCTCCACATGAGACGGGGTCACCACCCAGTAACGACGATCGGCACGGCTCTTAATAAGATCGGTGAAAGAGGTGCGACGCATCCCCTTTTTGGAGCCGCTCGTATTGGCCACCACCTCCACGGCATCGCGACTACCGGTGGAGAGCTGAGTATTGATATCGAACATGCGGATGGAATCGACCTCGTCGCCGAAAAGGTCTATGCGGTAGGGGTGTATATCGCCGTAAGAGAAGATATCGACTATACCGCCGCGCACCGAATATTGACCGGGAGCCCACACGAAATCGTCACGCACGAAGCCCATCGCCACCAGACGTTCGGCGAGCTTATCCACCGATACCTTGTCGCCCCTCGCTATCTTCAATGTAGCCGCCCGCAACTCGCTCTCCTCCGCAACCTTCTCGGCTAGCGCTTCGGGGTAGGTGCATATCACCATAGTACGTGAGGCATCGCCGCCGAGAGCCGTCAGCAAAGCCGTGCGTTGCACTATATTGGAATTGCTCTCGGTACCGAAAAGCGAGGAGCGTTTATAACTGGTAGGGAAGAAGAAAAGGTCGTCCGGCGAAATGAAGTTGAGGAGATCGTAATAGATGAAACCCGCACTGTCCTTGTCGTCGGCTATCACCACATGGGTGCCTCCCGCAGTGAGTGCCGCGGCGGCCACGTATAACGAAAACGACGAACCCACCGCACCCGTGAGCGACGTAAGCCCTTCCGGTGCAGAGATAAGACGCGAAGTGACATCGTCGCGCCGGTATATGTCTATGAACTTGTCTTTACGCATTTCAAGCCGATTCGGAACGGGGCATGCGACTCCTATTCGTCATCCTCCTCGTTCTCGCTGTCGTCGCGAGCCACCGTCTCGTAAAGGGTGCTGTCTTGAGTGAGGGCTATGCCGTCGCGATCGTAATAGAACGATTCTACGTAACCGACCGATTCGTCAGGATGTATCTTGATGATACACTTATATTTGAACATCCATCGCAATCGCAGGCTGAACAATCCTTTAACCAAATACGACGCCACGTAGGGGTGTACCGACAGCTTGAGGTAACGCACGCCCTGTTCCTCCACGAAGTATGCGATCTGATTCTCTATCTCGCTGTCGAGGAGTATGGCCGGAGCTATCTTACCGGTACCGCGGCACGTAGGGCACAGCTCCTTGTTGTCGATCTTGGTCTCCGGACGTACCCTCTGACGGGTGATCTGCATGAGACCGAACTTGGATAGCGGCAACACGGTATGGCGCGCACGGTCAGAAGCCATAGCCTCGCGCATGGCCTGATAGACCTTGTCCTTATTCTCGTTCTTGCGCAAGTCTATGAAGTCTATCACTATGATGCCGCCCATATCGCGCAGACGCAACTGACGCGCTATGACCGGTATGGCGTTGAGGTTGACCTCCAAAGCTATCTCGTCCTGCGAGTCGGCGTTACGCATGCGCGGGCCGCTGTTAATGTCTATGACGTGCAGGGCCTCGGTATGCTCCACTATCATATACGACTTGCGTTTGAACGGCACCAGTTTGCCGAAAAGCCCCTTTATCTGACGTGTGATGTCGAAGTTGTCGAATATGGAGGCGCTGCCCTTGTAGTGACGCACTATCTTCTCCTTGTCGGGGGCTATCTGGCGTATATACTCCCTTATCTGACCGTAGATCTGATGGTCGTCGACATATATGTTACTGAAAGTGTCGTTGAGCATATCGCGCAGTATGGTATTGACACGCGTCTCCTCCGAGAGCAACTGCGACGGCACGGCGGCGCTCCTCAGACGCCCCAGTATGGTCTCCCACTTAGCCAAAAGCTGGCGTACGTCGGCCTCTATGTCGTCACGCTCCTTTTTGCCGGCCGCCGTACGTATGATGGCGCCGAAACCGTGCGGCAACAGGTCCGACACGATACCGCGCAGACGCTTGCGCTCCTCGTTGGAGCGTATCTTCTGCGACACCGACACCTTGCCGGCGAACGGCAGAAGCACTATGTGACGTCCTGTGAGCGATATCTCGGTAGAGACCCTCGGCCCCTTGGTGGATATAGCCTCTTTTATGACCTGCACCATCACCGTCTGCCCGGCCGATAGCACGTCGTTGATCTTGCCTCCGCGAACGACCTCCTCCTGTTTCTTGAAATTATCCATCGAGAACGGCTTACGCTTGGTTACCGTCTCTATCATCTTATTGAAACTGCGGAACTGGGCCCCCAGATCGAGATAGTGGATGAAAGCGTCGCGCGCCGACCCTATCGACACGAAAGCCGCATTGAGACCCGACATGGTCTTGCGCACCTTTCCCAAATATATGTCGCCTACACCGTAACCGACGCTCTTCTGCTCCTTGTGGAGCTCCACCAACTGTCCCTCTTCCAGTAGGGCTATGTTGATGATCTCGTCGCTACAATGTATTACAAGTTCTCTTTTTATGTTATCCATTTTATATATAGTGTGTAACCCGGACGCATCGCGTCCGACAGGGAGCGCATCCTACGCTCCGCATACCGCATCTTCGGCGGCATCTTCAATTAATACCCGGCACGACACAGGCTTACCCCATGCGACCTCTGACCGGATTAACTCTTAAACGCGCGCATCGTTCAAATCGTACCTACGGTGCGGGTTTTTAACGAAAAAACCTAAAGAGAGCAGAAAAAGATTGCTGCTTTTCTTTAGGTTCCCTCTTTTTGTAGTGAAAAAGGCTACTTTTTCTTTTTATGTCTGTCTTTTCTGAGACGTTTTTTCCTCTTGTGAGTAGCCATTTTATGTCTCTTTCTTTTCTTTCCGCTTGGCATAGCTCTGATTTTTATGGTTGATGAATAGGTTATTTCGTCTCCTTAACCTTTACAGCGAAAGATTTAGAGGGCTTGAACGCGGGAATGTCGTGTTCGGGTATCTCTATGGTGATGTTCTTAGAGATGTTACGAGCCACCTTCTTAGCGCGTTTCTTGATGATAAAAGAACCGAAGCCTCTGAGATATACATTGTTCTTCTTTATCATAGAGTCTTTGATGCTCTCCATGAAAAGTTCCACGATCTGCTGTACCTGAGCCTTTTCAACGCCCGATACCTTCGAGATTTCGTTTACGATATCTGCTTTAGTCATAATATTTTATTGTGATTTTAGTAATTAAAATCTTTCGTTAACGGCCCCAAAGATACAATATATTTCTTTGAATGACAATATATTGTAATATTTTTTTCTTCCAGCCGCTTTTTTAGCCCCTTTTAGCGGCCCGCTCCCATGCGTACACGGCCCTTGCCACGGCCATATCCTCGGGCGAGGTGATTTTCATATTGCTCCTCTCGCCCATAACGTATCTGACCGGTATGCCGAAAGCCTCGGCTACGGAGGCATCGTCGGTGAAACCGTCGCCGTCGCCAGCTGCCTCGTAAGCTCTGCGTAGGACATCGCCGCGGAACACCTGAGGGGTTTGCACGGTAAAGAACTCGTTTCTGTCAGCCTTTTCCGACACCTCGCCATTGCGGCGCCTCAAGGTGTCGTACACGGGAGTGGAAGCAACGGCGCTACCGTACTCGGCGGCATCCTCCGTCAACAGCCTTATCAACCCGTGCGAGACGAAAGGACGAACCCCGTCCGTAACGGCTATCACGTCGGCATCGGGAAGCGCCCCGAGGCCTCGCCTTACCGACTCGAAACGCGTAGCTCCGCCAAGGGCGACGACATGAGGCACGTCGAAACGATGCTCCTCATTGATACGACGCCACTTGTCGACACCGTCCCCGGGCAACACCACCGCTATGCGGGCATCGGGCAGAGCCTCTGCGAAACGCTCCACCGTGGCTTCGAGCACGCAACGGTCGTCGGACAACGCGAGGAATTGTTTGGGGACATCCGCTCCCATACGCTCACCGCGTCCGCCTGCGACCACCACTACGCCTATTTTCATCGTATGCTGTCGAGAACCGTGACCCAGCCGAACTTATCCTCAGCCTGACCGTACTGTATGTCGACCAGACGACGGTAGAGCTTATGGCTCCATGTGTCGTCGCCGGTCTTGAAGCGGTAGGTTTTGTCCTCCTCGGGGTCGTATATGTTGTTGATGGGAGTGATGACGGCCGCCGTACCGCACGCACCAGCCTCCTCGAATGTGGAAAGCTCCTCGAGGGGCACATGACGACGCTCCACCGTAAGCCCCATATCGCCGGCTATGGTGCAGAGGCTCTTGTTGGTGATGGACGGTAGGATAGAGGGGGAATCGGGAGTGACATACTTGCCATCCTTGATGCCGAAGAAGTTGGCCGCACCCACCTCGTCGATATATTTCTTCTCTTTGGGATCGAGATATAGCACACCGTCGAAGCCCTTGTCGTGCGACTCGACGTATGCCGTCAGACTGGCGCCGTAGTTGCCGCCCGCCTTGATATGACCTGTGCCGTGGGGAGCTGCACGGTCGTATTTGCGTTCGAGACACATGGTGATCTCGCCGTCGCCTTTAAAGTAGGGGCCTACGGGCGTAACGAACACCACGAAGAGATACTCGTCCGCCGGCTTGACACCCACCTGAGCACCCGTACCAATGAGCAACGGACGAATATAGAGCGAGGCTCCGCTCTCGTATGGAGGTATATATTCGGCATTGAGCTCAACCACTTTATGCACGGCCTCTATGAAACGCTCCACAGGGAAGACCGCCATCTGCAGATACTCCGACGACGATGCCATACGTTTGGCATTCTCATCGACACGGAAAAGACGCACCTTGCCGTCTTTGCAACGGTAGGCCTTGAGCCCTTCGAACGCCTCCTGTCCGTAGTGCAGACACGAAGCGGCCATGTGCATGGGTATGGTCTCGTCGGAATGTATCTCCAACTCGCCCCACTTCCCGTTGCGATAATAACATCTGATGTTATAGGGCGTCTTATGGTAGCTGAAGCCCAACTTGGCCCAATCCAAATTCTCTTTCATATCTATTGAGTATTGATAATGAATTTCAAAGTTAGGTAAAAAAAGCGATAATGCAATAGCGGGATTCGATGGAAAACTTTTTCCCCGAATCCCGCTATTGCATTATCGCTTTTTGGAGGATATTCGTTTTGCGCATTACGTAGGGCCATTTCATGAAGCCCCTTCCGGGGGAGGTACTTTGTCACTCGACAAAGTACCCGAAACAAGGGGGCACAGCCCCTTTTGAGGTGCGTGGTATTAAGTGATGCCAATAAGATGAAAATGAGGCACTTTGCACACATCATGCGGAACGAGCAGATTTCATGTGGCAATCATAGTTCCGTGACAGAATTGTTTAGTATGTCCGTAGGTTGGCGAGACGATAAGATGCGATAAGACGAACTGACGGTATGCGCATTAGCCAAAGCCTATCATGCGGCACGGGGTGCCGCTCCGCGATAACCGTCACGGATTAACTCAACAGAGGTTGGGAAAACCGCCGGCAAGCAAATCACACCACTCCACACCCGAAGAAATGCGCATTAACCGCAAGTCGCAGGCATGCTAGCCCGCGTACACAACTGCAGACCGCAGGGCGCCGAAGGTTTTTAGACCTCAAAAATCGTCGATCGCGGGCGTGTGCCTCCGGAGCGTACTCGCCGTACGTGAGGATGGCTCACGAACGGGATCG
>CAJURV010000063.1 GCA_910588925.1 uncultured Rikenellaceae bacterium | reverse complement strand
GAAGTAGCTCAGTTGGTAGAGCATTAGCCTTCCAAGCTAAGGGTCGCGGGTTCGAGCCTCGTCTTCCGCTCTCTATCTTCCGATAACGGAAGTATTCGCTTTATGCGGACGTTTTCTCGCTTCGGTAATCAGAACGAGTTCGGTTACTCAGATTTGTTGAAAACGCTGTTTTACAGGCGGTCGGCAAGATCGGTAAAAACAGTATATTGCTGATGTAGCTCAGGGGTAGAGTACTTCCTTGGTAAGGAAGGGGTCACGAGTTCAAATCTCGTCATCAGCTCAATTCAGAAATGTTCAGTGTACGGGTTTCCTCATTATGAGGAAGCCCGTTTTTTTGTGTCCTGTAATGCGTCGTTATTGTGTCGGTTTGGATTGTGCGGTAGTCTCTGTTTATAAATTTTCTCGAAGTCTATGTCTCAAGTGAACGTTTTCGATAAGCCGAGTGCAATGAAACGAAGTTTTGATTGCCGAGGCGAGAAAACGTCTGCCTCAAGCGAACGTTTTCGGTAAGCCGAGTGCAATAAGACGAAATAAGACGAAATCTTGATTGCCGAGGCGAGAAAAGGTCGAATGAAATTCAACGTTTTCTATAGTGAAACAATTAACGTAACCCGTTATTTTAGTCTCGGAAAGAGGCACCGTCAGAAAGTATGTACGTGATAAGGACAGAGTATGAATAGAACGTCCTACGGTTGTTCGTGTTTATCGTACTCTTTTGATCGGAGTCCGTCTTCTGTCGGTCGGGATGCACGTCCGCGTAGAGCCAAACGCACCATCAGGTAGTTTATGGGAAACGCTATTACGAATACGCATAACGGGGCGTATAGTTTAGGAACGCCTATCCACAACCATAATCGTAAAAGCAACAGCTCGTTGGCCAAGTTGACAAGATGTGCCGTCAGGAATTTGGCGGCACGGCTCCATGTTGGGTCTACACTGAAAGTGAAGTAGCTGGATAATATGAAGTTGCAGATGATACTCACGCAAAAGGCCGCTATGTAAGCCACCTCGGGCCACAGATCGTCGAAGTGCAGTATCAGTAACGTGTAGGTGCCGTAATTTATTCCGGTGGCGACGGCTCCGACCGCGGCGAAACGGACGAACGGGCTTTTGTAGAGCCGGCATATAAGTGTTGTCGCTCTATTCATTGAATCCGAGATAATGGCCGGTGGTGTCGAAACGGCATCCGCGTTCTACGAGCCATCGGAGCAACCTTTCGAATTTGACTCTCAGGCGGCTTCCAGAGCAGCCCGATATATATCCGGGGACGCCGAACGTCTTGTCGGATAGCCTGTCGGAGAACTCCCAGGGATGGAAGTAGAGGTTGAGATGTCCGTCGCGGTGCAGGGCTGTGCGGGTTAGGATTTTGTAAAGCGATAACGGCATCACGTGTAATGCTATCCAAAATAGAGGCACGCGTAACGGCCACGCCACCGAGGCGGGGTACACCACAAGTCCCTCTTTTTTGTATATGTCGCGAGGCGAAAACATATTGTTATAACGTCCGGGTATCCATGTCGGGTTTACCGAGGAGTCGTATTCGAAACCGGCGGCGGAGAGCTCTGCCGACGATATGGCGGCCAGACGTGGTGCGCGGTACCCTATGACGGCGCGGCCGGTAAGCTCCTCGAGCACGCGTCGGCTTCCGGCTGGGTCCGGCGTCTCCATGCCGTGGTAATAGTCGTGCGAGGCTATCTCGTGCCCTGCCGCAGAGGCGCGCAGGACGATCTCGGGACGGTGCAGAGCGAAGTTGGCGGTGGTGTAGAACGTGGCTTTCAGCTTAAGGCTGTCGAGTAGGGCGAGTATATAATCGAACCCCTCGTACGATACGTCGAGCTGTGTGTCGAGGTCGATCCGGCGTCCCTTTTCGAGCGGGAAATCGAACTCCTCTATGTCGAATCCGAGTGTTACAGTCATAGGCCGAATGCTATGCGGAAAAAGTTCTTAAGTTCGCGTACCAATACGCGCCCCGACATGGACGACATGACGACACCGTCGCGAAGAGTGGTCTCTATCTCCTTTATCTTCATGCCTTTTTCTCGTGCCGATAACACCACGAATTCGGTGTCGAAAAGAAAATCGTCTATGCGTGTGCGGAGCATTGTTTTTCGGGCTTTCGGCGACAACCCTTTGAGTCCGCCTTGCGTATCGGTGTACGGTATGTTCAGGAATATGCGGTTGAGGGCTTTGGAGCCGTACGACATCAATTTGCGCAATAGCGATAGTTTGGAGTGGTAGCTGCTGTTGCGCACCGCTATGACCACGTCGTAGCCGCAAGCTACGTTGTCTATTACCGAACGCATCGACTCCGTAGTGTAAGGCATGTCTATGTCGGTGTATATCGTCACCGGCGCCGTCGAGCGTGCTATTCCGGCACGTATGGCCGCTCCTTTGCCCCGGTGCGGCAGGTCTATTATCTCCGTGTCCGATACGCTGCGCAGCAACTCTGCTTGCTCCTCGGGGCCGAATCCGCGTGCCGATCCGTCGTTGGCTACTATCAGTCGCATCCGTCGTCCCGGGTAGAGCGCGCGCAAGAGCTCTATCATTCGATAGAGCTCTTGAATGAAACCCTCCGGAGGGTTGTAACAAGGACACACTATGTCTATGTCCCCGGTCGTCTGCGGATCGGGTTTGCTTATGTCGTCTATGTTCGATGCGTAGTCCATACGTCGGCTGTTACGGATAGAGGGCCTGACGGTGCTCATTCGCCGGATAACCGGCGTTGTTTTGCCGCGGCACAATTTATCCCATGCAAATATAATTATTTTAATCGATAGCTTGTCTAATTTTTTGTCGAAACTTCTCTTTAAAGGCAATAGGTCGCCGACGCATATCAGTATGACGATTTGTCGTTAAAACCGTAATACGGCTTATTCTTTGTGGAAATTATTACTATCTTTGTTGTCGAAAAATATCGAAACAGACATATTATGGATAAAACCGAAATAAAAGAGATCGTAGACCTCATCAAGCGCGAGGTCGTTCCTGCGATAGGATGCACCGAGCCTATAGCCGTGGCGTTATGCGCCGCACGTGCCGCCGAGCTTCTCGGTATGGAGCCGGAAAGCATCACCGTACAGCTTAGCGCCAATATACTGAAGAACGCTATGGGGGTAGGCATACCGGGCACAGGCATGATAGGGTTGCCCATAGCCGTGGCTCTCGGGGCGTTGATAGGGAGGTCGGAATACGGGCTCGAGGTGCTCAAGGATTGTTCCGACGAAGCGGTAGCTCGCGGACGCGCTATGATAGAGGCCGGAAAAATCAAGATATCGCTCAAAGAGAATATCGCTGAGAAGCTATATATAGAGGTGGAGGCACAGGCCGACGGTCATCGGTCCAAGGCCGTTATAGCCTCGATGCACACCAATTTCGTCTGTCTGGAGCGCGACGGAGAGGTGCTTCTCGACAAAGGTTCGTCGTCTGAAGAGTGCGTCGACGACGGACACACGGTGCATTTGTCTCTCCGTAAGGTTTACGATTTTGCCACTACCGTCCCTCTCGACGATATAAGTTTCATTCTCGAGAGCGCACGTCTTAACAAGGCTGCGGCGGAACGATCGTTCGAGGGCGATTTCGGTCACGGTCTCGGTAAGACCATGCGCGGCAACCTCGAGGTAGGTATAATGGGCGACAGTGTCTTTTCGCATATACTCTCTTACACCTCGGCCGCATGCGACGCCCGTATGGGAGGGGCCATGGTCCCCGTGATGAGCAATTCGGGAAGCGGTAATCAAGGTATCGCAGCCACTTTGCCCGTGGTGATATTCGCGCAGGAGAGAGGCAAAAGCGAGGAGGAGCTGACAAGGGCGTTGATACTCAGTCATCTGACGGCCATATACATAAAACAGAGCCTCGGACGTCTCTCGGCCTTGTGCGGGTGCGTGGTGGCCGCTACCGGTTCGAGTTGCGGTATAACGTTGCTCATGGGCGGAGGCTACGAGCAGATATCTTTCGCAGTAAAGAACATGATCGCCAATCTTACAGGTATGATATGCGACGGGGCCAAACCCAGTTGCGCCATGAAGTTGACCAGCGGCGTATCTACGGCCGTATTGTCGGCTATGCTGGCGATGGAGGGTAAGCATGTCACCTCCGTAGAGGGCATCATCGACGACGACGTAGACCTCTGCATACGCAACCTTACACTGATAGGAACCCGCGGCATGGAGACCACTGACCGGCTCGTGCTCGAGATAATGACAGGTAAATAGATATGAAAAGAGCCTTGAAACTTTCAAGGCTCTTTTCATTATCCAGAATACGGGTTCTTTTACGGTGCCTCCGGGCAACCTTTCGTGAGAGCTACTTTTCACTCTACAAAATATCTCCCTGAAACGAGATGGCACGGCTCCTTTCGAGAGCTTGACATGATATGCCGAGGTTGTTCGGGTTGGCTACTTTGTAGTGGTGCGGCTGACAGTATGGAGAAGGCTTAGAATATTAACGACAACAACATCACGAAGAATCCGAGCAGGAATCCTACCGTCACTTGCGAGAGTGTGTGTTGCCCGGTAGCTATGCGGGCGGAGCCTAACAGTCCGGCTATCACTATGGTGAAAAGTACTCCGCCGGTCATGACGCCGTACCCTGCGTTGGTTATGGCAAGGAAAAGAGCCGCTGCAGCTCCGGGGGCCGTAGTGTGTGTGCTTATCTTCCAGCGAGAGGTTATCACGGTCAGCAACACCATTATGATGGCCGGGCCGAGAAAGAAGCGTCTTGCCGCATCCACTCCCGCTTTGTCCGACAGTACGAACATTGCGCTCATGTAACATACGGCCATGAACAACATTGGGATAACCCTGTCGCGGGCGGTGATGAGCGAATAACTCTCTATGAGCTTGGCCGACTTCAGTATAGGCATCACCGCGAGGGGGATGATAGCCGTGGCTACCAATACGTACCATACCAGAACTATGCGCGTATGTAAAGGCAGGAATATGGACCAGATAGTATGTCCGCCGAACAATATCAGGGCGGCCACGTATGTGGGTACTATCAGAGGGTGGAACACTATCGAGACGGCTCTGGCGGCTGTTACTTGGCCGCCTGTAATGCCGGTATTGTCAGTCATAAAGCGAAGTGTCGGACAAAACGGACGCTGAAACATACAGGCCCCTCATACAACGACGGGACAAAGATAATGTTTTAACCCGATAAATCAATATCATATGCGGTGTGCTATGTCCGATATTCTGTTTGCGGGCGTCGTAATATCATGAAAATGCTGAAATACTTATTAAAATTAGCCCTCGATAAAACTTTTATTAAAAATTAAACGGCCTCTGAAATTTCGTCGGGTTATTATTATCTTTGCAGGCAGCATAAGGTTCGGCTTGCGGTTGACCTACGGGGCCGTGCCATCACATATTTTGACAGGATCATGAAAAACATACGTAACTTCTGTATCATAGCGCATATCGACCACGGCAAGAGTACTTTGGCCGATCGTCTGTTGGAGGTGACCGAGACCGTGTCGGAGCGCGAGGCACAGGCTCAGGTGCTCGACGATATGGACCTCGAGCGCGAGAAAGGCATAACAATAAAGAGCCATGCCATACAGATGGACTACAATTATAAGGGTACGCCTTATGTGCTCAACCTCATAGACACCCCGGGTCATGTCGACTTCTCGTACGAGGTGTCGCGCGCTATAGCTTCGTGCGAGGGCGCCTTGCTGGTGGTGGATGCCACTCAGGGCATACAGGCTCAGACAATATCCAATCTCTATCTGGCTTTGGAGCACGATCTAGAGATAATACCCGTGCTCAATAAGATAGACATGGCAGCGGCCATGGTCGACGAGGTCAAGGATCAGATAGTGGATCTTTTGGGTTGTCGCAGGGATGAGATACTCGCCGCCTCGGGTAAGACCGGCGAGGGCGTGGAGGCCGTGCTCGAAGCCATAGTGGAGCGCATACCGGCTCCCGGGGGCGATGACGACGCTCCGTTGCAGGCCCTTATCTTCGACTCCGTGTTCAATCCGTTCCGTGGCATCATTGCCTATTTCCGCGTTATGAACGGGGTAATTAAGAGCGGCGATCATGTCAAATTCTTCAATGCCGGAAGCGAGTACGACGCCGACGAGATAGGGGTGCTCAAGTTGAGAATGACGCCCCGTAAGGAGGTGCGTTCGGGAGACGTGGGTTATATAATATCCGGTATCAAGAACTCTATAGATGTGAAGGTGGGCGACACCATCACCCACATTTCGCGTCCGTGTGACGTGGCCATAGCAGGGTTCGAGGATGTCAAGCCCATGGTCTTCGCCGGTGTCTATCCCACCGACTCCGACCAGTACGAAGATTTGCGCGCCTCGCTCGAAAAGCTGCGGCTCAACGATGCGTCGCTCACTTTCGAGCCCGAGTCGTCGTTGGCTTTGGGGTTCGGTTTCCGTTGCGGGTTCCTCGGTCTGCTCCACATGGAGATAGTGCAGGAACGTCTCTACCGCGAGTTCGATATGGACGTGATAACCACCGTGCCTAACGTGTCGTACAAGGTCTACACCACCAAGGGCGAGGAGGTGGATGTTCATAACCCGTCGGGATTGCCCGAGCCTACTCTGATAGACCACATAGAGGAGCCTTACATCTCGGCGCAGATAATAACCAAGGCGGAGTACTTAGGCGCCGTCATGAAGCTGTGCATCGACAAGCGGGGTACATTGAAGAATCAGTCCTTCATAACCACCGACCGTGTCGAAGTCACGTTCGAGATGCCGTTGGCAGAGATAGTCTTCGACTTCTACGACAAGCTCAAGAGCATATCGCGCGGTTACGCCTCTTTCGACTACCACTCGTCCGGATATAAACCATCGGTGTTATCCAAGCTCGATATTTTGCTCAACGGCGAGGGTGTCGACGCCCTTTCGTCGCTGATACACCGCGATCATGCCTACGACTTCGGCCGTAAGATGTGCGAGAAGCTCAAGGAGTTGATCCCGCGTCAGCAATTCGACATAGCCATACAGGCTGCCATAGGGGCAAAGATCATAGCCCGCGAAACGGTTAAGGCCGTGCGTAAGGATGTGACGGCCAAGTGTTACGGCGGCGATATATCGCGTAAACGTAAGCTGCTCGAGAAACAGAAAAAAGGCAAGAAACGTATGCGTCAGGTAGGTAACGTGGAGGTGCCGCAGGAGGCGTTTTTGGCGGTGTTGAAGATGGATTAGGGGGTCACGGACCCCCTTTTTTGGTATTAATTGGGGGAGAGTTTCTGCCCACCGAGAGGTGTGGACAACTATAAACGCCGATTAACGCCCGGGGAGCTTTTTCCCTGTGGCCATCTTGCACACCTTTACCAGCCCGCAGATATCGCATTTCGGGTTTCGGGCGGTGCATACGTATCTGCCGTGGAGTATGAGCCAGTGGTGTGCCGTAGCTAAAATGCCGCCCGCGAATCCCGCCACTAACTGTTTCTCGGTTTCGAGCGGCGTTTTTGCGCCGCGTGTAAGCCCTATGCGCGCCGATACCCTGTGTACGTGAGTATCTACCGCCATGGCCTGCTTGCCGAAAGCCACGGACATCATCACGTTTGCCGTCTTGCGTCCCACTCCGGCCAGCGTTGTAAGCTCCTCCATCGTGTCGGGCACCTCGCCGTGATACACATCCGTCAGGCGCTCGGCCATCTTCTTGAGGTTGGCCGATTTGTTGTTAGGGTACGAAACCGACTTTACATGTTCGTATATCTCTTCCACAGAGGCGGCGGCCATGTCGGCAGGGGTGGGATAGTCGCGGAATATGGCCGGGGTCACCATGTTGACGCGTTTGTCGGTACATTGCGCCGATAATATCACTGCCACTAACAGTTGGTAAGGATTGTCGTAACGGAGCTCCGTTTCTGCCACGGGCATATTGGTGCTGAACCATTCCGTAACGGCCTGGTATCTCTCTTTCGTCGTCATTATCTTATCTCCATAAGTTCCGCAAGATGCCCGAACCCGATCTCTTCTACGCGGCTTGTGCCTATGGAGTCGAGTATTACGAGGGCGATCTTGTCGCCGTGCCGTTTTTTATCCAGATGCAGAGCCTCGAACAGGCTCTTGTCGTCTATATCGCACTCGGTAGGTAACCCGAGCCTCTCTATTGCCGCCGTTATGCGGGCAGCATCGTCGGCTCCGATGGCTCCGAGACGTCTGCAGAGTTCCGCCTCGTAGACGCATCCTATGGCCACCGCCTCGCCATGTATGTATCGCCGGCTCAGTTTCTCTATGGCATGGGCTATGGTGTGGCCGAAGTTGAGTTTTTTTCGCTCGCCTCCCTCCTTGAAGTCGGCCTCCACTACCGCGGCCTTTATCTTTATGGCTTCGCCGATTATATCGCTGAGCAGGGCCGCATCGTTCATTACGGCATCGTACCCGGCCTCCATCTTATCGAATAGCCCGGCCGACTTTATCAGCCCCGCCTTTATTACCTCGGCCATGCCGCCTTTGATCTCGCGTTCGGGCAGCGTGCGGAGCATGGACGGGTCGCACACCACGAAGTCGGGCTGGTTGAAACAACCGGCCATATTCTTGTAGCCGTCGACGTTCACCCCGTTCTTTCCCCCCACGCTGGCATCCACCTGCGAAAGCAATGTGGTGGCTACGAAGCCGAAGCCTGTGCCGCGCATGTATGTGGAGGCAACGAAGCCGGTTATGTCGGTGACAATGCCGCCGCCTATGCCGAGCAGGTAGCTGCTGCGGTCGGCACCCATATCCATGAGTCGGCGGTATATTAGCGTCACGGTGTCGAGCGTCTTGTTCTCCTCGCCTCTCCCTATAGTTATCCGACGGTATGGCGAGAGTAATTCGGGATATAGACTCTCGATGTTTTCGTCGGTAATCACTATGGGGTCGCGGCCTTCGAGCAAGCCGGGCAGTGATGTTCGCACGTCGTCTATCGCTATGCGTGAGGGTGTGCGTCCTTCGCGTTTTATATCTAGAGTGATGTTCATGTCGGTTGTTTATACTACAAAATTAAGAAATTTCTTATATGTTCCGTGTAAAAACATTACCTTTGCCAATCGAAAAATAGTCCGGCAGACGGGCGACATTCCGGGAGGCCTCTCCCATTCTTTAACGACATACGATGCTAAAACTCAGAAACATTGCTATTATCGCCCATGTAGACCACGGTAAAACCACCTTGGTAGACAAGATGATACTACAGGGCAAGCTTTTTCGCGAACAGGACAAGGCGGGCGACCTTATAATGGATAATAACGACATAGAGCGCGAACGCGGTATAACCATACTCGCCAAGAATGTCTCCGTCAGATACAAAGGCTATAAGATCAATATTATAGACACTCCGGGTCACTCCGACTTCGGCGGCGAAGTGGAACGCGTGCTCAACATGGCCGACGGTGTGTTGCTCCTTGTGGACGCTTTCGAGGGGACCATGCCTCAGACGCGTTTCGTTCTCCAGAAGGCTCTTTCGCTCGGCAAGAAGCCCATAGTGGTAATCAACAAGGTAGACAAGCAGAACTGCCGTCCCGACGAGGTGCACGAAGAGGTGTTCGACCTGATGTTCGCACTCGGCGCTACAGAAGAACAGCTCGATTTCAAGACCGTGTACGGCAGCGCCAAACAGGGCTGGATGTCACTCGACTGGAAGAATCCGTCTACCGATATAACCCCGCTTCTCGACCTTATCATAGAAGAGATCCCCGAGCCTGAAAATGTGGAGGGTACGCCGCAGCTTCTCATTACGTCGCTCGAGTATTCTCCGTATGTGGGCCGTACAGCCATAGGCAAGCTCACACGCGGTACGTTGCGCGCGGGCATGCCTGTCACTCTCGCCAAGCGCGACGGTCAGACTATGATAAAGACCCGCATCAAGGAGCTGATGCTCTTCGAGGGTATGGGCAAAGAGAAGGTAGAGGAGGTACCGTGCGGCGAGATATGCGCCATGACCGGTATAGACGGTTTCGAGATAGGCGATACCATAGCCGATTTCGATAACCCCGAGCCCCTCGACCCTATAGCCATAGACGAGCCTACCATGAGTATGTTGTTCACTATCAATGATTCGCCTTTTTACGGACGTGACGGAAAGTTCGTCACCTCGCGTCACATCAAGGAGCGTCTCGACCGTGAGCTGGAGAAGAATCTCGCCCTGCGTGTAGAGCCGGGAGATACGGCCGATTCGTTCGTGGTGTTCGGTAGAGGCGTGCTCCATCTGAGCGTGTTGATAGAGACTATGCGCCGCGAGGGCTATGAGTTGCAGGTGGGACAGCCCCGCGTTATCATAAAGGAGATAGACGGCAAGAAGTGCGAGCCCGTAGAGGAGCTTACTATAGATCTGCCGGACGATATGTTGGGGAAAGCCATAGAGATGGTTACCAAACGTAAAGGTTCAATGCTCGACATGGTGTCGACCGGCGACCGCACAAGGCTCACATTCGAGATACCTTCGCGGGGGATAATCGGTTTGCGTAGCAACCTGCTTACCGCTACCGCCGGAGAGGCCGTTATGGCACACCGCCTCAAAGGGTTCGAGCCATACAAAGGCCCCATAGAGATGCGTACCAACGGTTCGCTGATAGCGATGGAGACCGGTAATGCGTTCGCATACGCTATCAATAAACTACAGGATCGCGGTACATTCTTCGTCGCACCTAATGAGGAGATATATGCCGGTCAGGTAGTGGGTGAAAGCACACGTTCCGACGATATTGTAATAAACCTTACCAAATCGAAGAAACTCACCAATATGCGTGCAAGCGGGTCTGACGAAAAGACCAACATAGCTCCCCCTAAGGTGTTCTCGCTCGAAGAGGCGCTCGAATACATACAGGGCGACGAATATGTGGAGGTGACCCCTAAATGTATGCGATTGCGTAAGATACTCCTTAGCGAGATAGATCGCAAGCGGGCCGCTGGTAAGGCTACGGTTGTGGAGGAATAGCTCTCCGTCAGTCATAAACGACCACGCCGGAATGTTTCAGTCTGAAACATTCCGGCGTGGTCGTTTATGCCCGAGAGAGCTATTTCATTTGTGCCTCCGGCGGCGGTGACGGCAGCCCTTTGGGAGAGCTACTATTATTACTCGGAAAAATACCTGAAAACGAGGAGGCATAACCACATTTGAGATGCTGTATATTCAGTGATGTTGCAAGATATTTATTGTGTACACGGCATGATGTAATTTCAAAACCGAACTGCAAAAACAGCATACAAATTACAGTGCAGTAAT
>CAJURV010000062.1 GCA_910588925.1 uncultured Rikenellaceae bacterium | reverse complement strand
CGAAGCGAGGGACGTCAGACACATTCCGCTTGGCAGCCCCGGAGCGTAGCGGAGGAGGGGCATCAAATACAAATTCCGCCGTTAAATCCCGAGGTACGAGGGATGAGCGGGCCGGAGCCTCCCCACACGGAGGCCCGCTTACACGGTTGGGTTATCTATAGCCTAATTTATACAAACCACCCTCTCAAATCCCACGCCAGGCGCGGTCCCCCGCAGGCTCCGGCCCTGTGAATCGCTCCAACCACCCGCAAATAATCAACCCTCACGCCCAAGAGACCTTTTCATAAGGAATCCCTGTCTACGACCCTCGCTCCGCTCGGGCCGCCATCCGGGCGAAAACACAGCTAATGCGCATACCGTCAAGCAAAAAAGCAAATCACCGTCCCGCCAACCGCAAAAACCGCAAGGCGTCCCCCGAGCAGGAATCGTCCACGCCACGAACAGAACAAACGTCCCTCTTCTCCAAATCCCTCTATCCCAACATTTAGCCTTGCCATCCTACGCCACCGTCCGCCAATTACGAATAAAAAATAACACAAAACGCTTGCGATAATAAATTATAGCTGTAACTTTGCATTCGTTTCCAAAGGAATTTCCTCGGAATCGCACGAAATTCGGGACAACAAAGCAATTTCATTATTTTTTTCTTGGAATTGAAAAACATTAGTTTTAACTTTGCCCCGTATTCTTTGAACGTACACCGGGAAAGACGGAGGTTCGCAAAAAGAATATATTTATAACACATAGCCGTGATTCAGGTTATATAGGGTAATTGAATCGGATATAAAGGAGGGTTGAGACTTGCCGTTCACAATCGGCATAATGTCCGTTATGATTTATTTTCCAATATCAGTGCCGCCGGTTCTGCGGACGATAATCGCGAAAACTTCCTTTTAATAATCCGCTGTTACCTTAAAACTGAAACAAGTAAGGGTAATGTTTGGAGGAGTAAATAAAATAATTTTGTCAGGTCTGCTGTTGGCGGTCTTCGTTGCTTTTGGCAATGGGGCGTCGGCCCAATATCGCAGAGCCCGGACGGAGGTAGTCGAGGACGTAGTCATGCGCGACTCGACGAGCGTCAACTCTTATTACAGAGAGGGTACGGCATTCATCCAGTTCCCTGTCGGGAAATCCTTCATCGACCCCGATCACGCCGACAACAGGGCGGAACTTTCCAAAATACGAGGCAATCTCGACCTTATCCGCAATCAGGAGGCGGTCGAAATCACAAAGGTCATCATCACCGGTTACGGCTCTCCCGAAGGACGGTACGAGCTCAACGAACGTCTCTCTGTAGAACGTGCTCAGGCCATGATCGACTATATGAAACAGGCCTACAGCGAATATTTCACCCCGTACACGGAGTTCGAGATAAGCTCCATGCCGGAAGACTGGGACGGTTTGGCGGAATTGGTCGACGCGGACGACCACCTGACGGATGCGGAGAAAGACAAGATATTCGAGATAATAGATTTTAACGATAACATAGACGGTCGCGATGCCGAATTGGGTCAGATAAACGACGGCGCTACATACCGTTATCTGCTCGACAACCTCTATCCGAGACTCCGTCGCGTATATTGGCGAATAGACTTCCGTGTGGACGAAACGATCCTGCACCAGATATCCGACACCATACAGACGGTAATAGAGATCCCGGGCGACACGGTAGGCTACAACAGCTACTACGGCGGAAGATACGAACCTGTCGAAGAAAAGGAACCGATAATTCCGTATATGCCGTCGGTAGCCCTCAAAACCAACCTGTTGTATTGGGCGGCGCTTACTCCGAACCTCGCTTTGGAATTTTACATCGGCGACAAACACTCCATCGGCTTCGAAGGGGCATACGGCAACTGGTCTATCAATAACGCAAAACGCGACTGGAAATATTCAGCCACTATGGCCGCTATGGAATACCGTTACTGGTTCGATTCGTCGAGCGGCGGACATTTCATCGGTTTCAACGGTGGATGGGGCAAATACAATTTCCGGTTCAACGATCCAAAGATTCCCGGTACGGGAGATCAGGGACAAGTGTACGGAGGCGGATTGCTATACGGCTACTCTTTGCCTATCAAACGTTTCTTCAACATAGAGTTCGCCATAGCGGTAGGCTATGCGCTGGTTGAAGACGACGAATATATAAACTACAGAAACGCTGCCGGCGAAAGGCTATTTTACCATAACAGATCGCGTAAGACCAATTATGTCGGGCCGACCAAAGGATCGATCAGTCTGGTTTACAAGTTCTGACGAAAACAGGATAACGTCTCCGGCAAATCGTACACGATCGGTCGGGATAACGGAATATAAGATTTACGGGCGAGGGTAACCCGTTTATCGGAAAATATATAAAACCCGCTATTTAGGAGGTATCGGGACGGTCAGGGAGGTTTCCCTTGCTTCACTCCCGCGAAGGAGTTGAAAGAAGACTTTGCCCGAGGTAATTTCCGCGGGGTCGCAGGGCCCCTTGAGAGTTACGGAATATTATGAATATTAAGGTTACATACTTTTTGCTTGTGGCTCTTTTGGCATTCGGTTGCGAAAAGATACCCGACCAGTTCGCCGAAAGGGAGAATTCCGTGAATATAAATACCTCATGGGATATGATCACTGTGGAGCCGACGCCGAAAAAGTGCGTCGTAGTATTCCGGGACAGTGTCGACAACTACGTAAAGTCTCACGAGATATATTCTCCCAAAGACATAGACACACTGCGCGACGGTGAATACACATCGTATAGCTACTATGTAAAAGACGACGTTTTTTCCATTCAGAACATAGAGAACTTCAAGGAGACCCAATTCGTGGTAGAGGCGGATCAAAACGGTTTTATCCCTACAAAGAGCGAATTGTACGTATCCAATTCGTCTAACTTCGATGTGCTCTTTTTCCGCCCGAGCGGTTCTATAAATCAGAAGATGAGAGCCGAATTCACAGTAGTCGAAACGGAGGTCATATTCGTTGGCGGAAGCAACACATCCGGGATAAACAGTTGCGAAGTTACTATTGATAATGTCTTCAACACCTACGACATATACACCCGTTCCGTTGTCAAAGACGCGCTCAAAAAAGCCAAATCGAGCCTTACTCAGACGGAGAACGAAAAATTCTTCGGACGAGCCTACTATCTGGGTTTCGACCCCACCAACGGCAACACGCTGACTATCGACCTCAAAACCGCTAACGGCAATACGGGTACGTTCAAGACGGACATGGCCAACAAGTTGTCGACATTCACGCAAAAAATCAAACTGAAAATATATTTATACTGTGACACATCATCGGTCTCCAACGGCAAATTCACTGTAGAGCTACGGAAGATCGACATACAGGACGCAGAAACGATAATAGTAGAATAAAAGGATAAAAACGGAGGATAATTCCTTTTAAATAACAAAAAACTTTAACAACCTTAAATTTTTAAATCATGAAAAAAATTTCAATTCTCGCAGTAGCGGCGTTGGCAATGTTCAGCTGCTCTAAGAATGTGAATGTCAACCCGAACGGTCCCGTTGACGACCAGATCTCTTTCAAACCTGCCATCTCTGGTATGCAGAAAGGTTCATACACCGCTATGGACAATGCAAGCAATGCTGTCACCGCTATTGACAACGACGAGTTCGGTGTGTTTATGATAGCTGACGGTACTGCTCTTGCAAATAACGTCAAATTCAAATATTCAGGCGGTATCTTCGTAGACGGCTATGCTTCAGCACCGAGCCTCACTTGGGCTGACCTTATCAGCGGTACTCAGAGCAACTTGGATTTCTACTCTTACTATCCTTACTCTGCGTCTGCCACTGACCACACTAACATCAGTGTAACTGTCCCCACTGCACAGACTATGGGTGTTAAAGACGCTGAAGGTAACTACACTACTCAGAGAACCGTTACCGCAAACGACTTCATCTTCTCTAAGAACATATCTGATGCAGGTGCGAAAAAAACTATCGGCTTCACTCAGGCAGACGTTCCCGCAGACAGAACAGTGAGATTCGACTACTCTCACGCACTTGCAATAGTTGAATTCAACGTACTCAACTCAGCTGCATTCGACAATACTGAGCACTCTTGGCTTGACAAAATCGAGCTCTCAGGTAACCAGATCTACACTGCAGGTACTATAGACCTTTCTGCAGAAAAACCCGCAGTGACTACAACCACTACCGGCTCAATCTCTATCGAACCTAAGACCAAAGGTCAGGCAGCAGACAAGCTCGTAAGTGAAACCAAGAAAGATGAATCTACCGTTATCTACCAGATGCTCGTAATGCCTATGACTGCTTCTTCTATCGAAGACGCTAAAGTAGACGTTACCGCTCACAGAGGTAAAACCGCTAGCTACTCTTCTGCTTCTGCAAAAAACTACACCAACTCATTCGGTGAATCAGCAAAATGGGAAGCTGGCAAACGTTACAAATACAACATCGTCGTATCTGAAAACACTATCCGTATAGACCTCGTTAATATCGACAACTGGGTTGAAGAAGATGGTGGTACCCTCCCTGTAACTCCCAAAGCATAATCTTGATATAAGATTATCATACCAATCAAAAGTGCTGCGCAAAACAGCGCAGCACTTTTTAAAAATTTTCCGGATTAAGGAAATAAGTTTGCTTTGAAGCAGACGTTTTCTAGCCTCGACAAATATTATTGTACCGGCTATAGAGAACATTCAACGAACTTAAAACACAACACCGTGAAACGACTTTTGTTACATACATTATTAACTGCTTTTTTGTTCACTTCCTGCACCAAGGCTACCGATGTGCTTCAACGGGGTGAAGAAAACAGTAGCGTTACTTTCGCGATTAGTGTTGCTGACATGAAACGGAACGAGATACGCGGCTCCTATGCCGGAGACTATCTCACCGAACCGGACAGCAAGATCAAATCGTTGAGAATAATGATGTTCGACTTCAACAGCGGTGAACTTGACATTGACTACACACTCGACTATATAGAGGGACAGACCGAAATTACACGTCAGCTTCCCTACAAGGGGCTAACGGCAGGCACCACTCTCAAGAAACACATCGTAGCATTGGCTAACGTTAAAGGCGAGAGCTCCAATGTGTCGGTAATATTCCCCGACGAAGGCATAAATACCTACGATGATATAAAGAAGATAAAGATAAGAATGACAGGTGCGATCGACAAAGATCAGATCCTGCCGATGGCCGCTCAGGACGATCCCGTCAGAGGGATAGAGATAACAATGGGCGATAATAACGACATATCTCTGACACTCGAAAGAGTGGTTTCGCGCTTCGGTTTCACCAATGTAACGCCTCCGGGTAAAGATCCTATCTCCGGAGACCCCATCTCCTCTAAAGAGATATTCACCGCAACGAAAATAGAACTAAGCAACTATACCACAGAATACACGCTGTTCGACACCAATGCCGCCCCTACGCTCTCTACCAATACAATGCAAGTAGAGCTGGGCGATACGGAAAACACGGTATTCTACATGTTGCCTACTCCCAAAAACGACGAACCGAACAAAGGACTCGCCGTAACGGTATACGGCAAAGCAGCGGGAGAGTCTATCGAAAACGTCAATCACAAATTCGAGATAGCTCAACAACCGCTCGGCAAATTCAACGGCTCCATCGTACGTAACTGTGCCTATGCCATGTATGTGGAATACAAAAGAGACATAGAGTTCGAAGGTACTCCGGTAGAACCCGAAGCACCGGAAGAGCCGGAAAGCGGCACCTACACCGCCTCTTACTCTATGATCCATCCGATCGACTAAGAGCGTAATGTTTCGAACTTACGCTTACTCAAAAGAGACACAAGGCAATTGAAAGAATATATTTATCAACTATCAACAAAACCTATATCACCTATACAATATTCTATCTAATATCTAAGGCTCGACAACACGGCGTCGGGCCTTTTTTATGTTTGTGATGATGCGGCGAGCCTAGTAGCAAGTGGGTTGAAATGGGTTGAGATGGGTTGAGATGCCTCTCGGCGGGCCCTTAAGGGAGATACTTTGTCACTTGACAAAGTACCCAAAACGAGGGGGCAAAGCCCCTTTTGATATACGTGATATGAAGTGATACAGATAATGTTCAGGTGGACACATTATGTTTATGTAACGGCATGTGCAAATTAATGTTTGTATTAACCGCTTACTTTATATAAAATACATATTTCAATAGCGAAGAGGCATCAAACAACTTCCGCCGTTCCGGCTCGAGTGGAGCGAGGGACGTCAGACACATTCCTCTTGGCGGCCCCGGAGCGTAGCGGAGGGGCATTGAACACATTCCGCTTGGCAAACCCGAAGCAGAGCGGAGGGTAGCGGGCCGGAGCCTCCCCCAACGGAGGCCCGCTTACACAGTTGGATTATTTATAGTATTTATCGCTTTAGGTATATTCGGTTACACTCTTATCATCATAGCGAGGCGCGGTCCCCCGCAGGCTCCGCCCCTGTGAATCGCTCCAGCTCCACACAAAAATCCACCTCACGCAAAAAAAGACCTTGTCATAAGGAATCCTTGTATATGGCACTCGCTCCGCTCGTACCTCCATCCAGGCGAAGTAATTCTGCTAATACGCATACCATCAAGCAAAAAAAGTAAATCACCGTCTCGCCAACTACAAACTCCATAAAGCATACCTGCACAAGTAAAACGCCCGAGCATAAGCGAGAGCAATCAAACAACTTCCGCCGTTCCGGCCCGAGCGAAGCGAGGGACGTCAGACACATTCCGCTTGGCAGCCCCGGAGCGTAGCGGAGGGGCATTGAACACATTCCGCTTGGCAAACCCGAAGCAGAGCGGAGGGTAGCGGGCCGGAGCCTCCCCCAACGGAGGCCCGCTTGCACGGTTGGTTGTTCTCGGGTGTTTTCGATAAAAGTACGTTCAGTTACTTTCTCGAAAGCCCCGCTTGTGCGGTCCCCCGCAGGCTCCTGCCCTGTGACGCCCGGCAAGGTACGGCTAAAGCCTATTTGACCTATCGACATAGAAACCACATTCATCACATCCGACCCCAAAATTCTGCTAATGCGCATACCATAAAGCAAAAAAGCGAATCCCCGTCTCGCCAACCACAAACATCTATTCCGCGCCACCGCCAAATTTTAACAGCCTGCTTCAAGAGAATCCAAATTTATATTAACTTTGCGGTTATGAAACTGAAAACTGCGGATAAGTTCATCTTAAAGAGCTATCTGGGCCCGATGTTCGTGTCTTTTTTCATAGTCATGTTCATCTTGCTCATGAACGTATTGTGGCGCTACATAGACGAACTTGTCGGCAAGGGGTTGCCTCTAAGCGTGATAATAGAACTTCTGTTCTACACCACCTCTACCCTCATACCGCTCGGCCTTCCGCTGGCCACCCTCTTTGCCGCCATCATGACGCTGGGTAATCTGGGCGAAAACTACGAGTTGCTGGCTCTAAAGGCGGCCGGCATACCGTTACAGAGGATAATACGCCCCATCACCATAATGGCCGTGCTTATATCCATAGGCAGTTTCTTCGTTATGAACAACTTCGTGCCCTACTCCTACCAAAAGATGGGCAACCTGTTGTTCGACATACGCCAGATGAAGCAGGAGATAGAGTTTCAGGACGGGGTGTTCTTCAACGGCATCCCTCAGGTGAGCATACGGGTAACCAAGCAAGACCCCAAGACCAAATTACTCACCGACGTACTCATCTACGACACACGTAACAGCAATACCGTAAGTACAATAGTTGCCGACTCGGGTTATATAAGCCTATCCAAGGACAAAGCGTTCCTCAAAGTAAGGTTGTTCCACGGCCAGCACTACGAAGAGAACCGCAACTACGAATGGTACGACCTCCCCAAATTGCGTCACTACGTCTTCGCCTACGAGGAGATGGTTCTACCGTTGGAGGGTTTCAGCTTCAAACGTAGCGGCAACCCCATAGCCGAGGATAACTCCGAGGCCAAGAACATCAATGAGTTGAGCAAAGATATCGACTCGTTGCGGAGTGTCGCCAAAGCCAAAGCCGACAACATGGTAAAGCTCATCTTCACAAACCATATATTACGTAGCGACACTATGGAATACTACCGCCCTGACAGTTTGGAGCTGGCAGCGGAGAAGAGCTACCGTTTCGTGCTGGGCGATGCGATGGACACGCTATCCATAGACAAAAAGAACGGCATCATGAGCAACGCGGCCTCACGCCTCAACGACCTCAAATTCTACATAGCGTCGGAACATAACAACACGCAGAGCACCACCGTAAAACTGTACGACAGCCTTAGCGACTGGCACAAGAAGCTGTCGCTTCCGGTGTCGATACTCATATTCTTCCTGATAGGCGCGCCGCTCGGAGCCATCATACGCAAAGGCGGATTAGGCATGCCGGTGGTGATATCGGTACTCTTTTTCGTTATCTATTACGTGATAACAATCATGGGCGAGAGCATGGTAGGCGAAGGGGCCTGGCCGCCGTTCGTGGGTATATGGCTGTCGTCGATAGTACTGTTTCCCATAGCCTTGTTCCTGACCTACAAATCGACCACCGACTCGCAACTGTTAGACAGAGAGGCATACGACGCAATATTGAAGAAGATCAGAAGCGGAATAGAAAAGCTGTTTGGTAAAAAACACACGGATAATAAGAAATAAACCACATACGAAATGAAAACGACAGAAAGATCGCTCAACACCATAGAGGAGGCGATCGAAGAGATAAAAGCCGGACGTATAGTCATAGTAGTCGACGACGAAGACCGTGAGAACGAGGGCGACTTCATTGCCGCAGCCGCAACGGTCACCGACGAGATGATAAACTTCATGACCCAGTACGGCCGCGGTCTGCTGTGCGCCCCGCTCACACGCGAGAGATGCCAGCAGCTCAAACTCGACCTCATGGTCGGCGAGAACACATCGTTGCACTCCACTCCTTTCACCGTGTCGGTAGACCTGCTTACCAACGGGTGCACCACAGGCATATCGGTATCGGACCGAACCAAGACATTACGCGCATTGGTCGATCCCGCCACCAAACCCGAGGAGCTGGGGCGGCCCGGACACATATTCCCCCTCATGGCACAGGACAAAGGGGTGCTTCGTCGTCCAGGACACACGGAAGCGGTAGTCGACCTCACCAAGATAGCCGGCATAGAGCCCGGCGGCGTACTCATAGAGATAATGAACCCCGACGGCACCATGGCCCGACTGCCTCAACTCTTTGAGATAGCCGACAAATGGGGTATAAAGATAATATCCATAGCCGACCTCATCCGATACCGTCTCGAGCGCGAAACACTTGTGCGCAAAGGCGTTACGGCGGAGCTTCCCACGGAGTTCGGCACCTTCAAGGCCATACCGTTCCTACAGGTCAACGGCGACATAGAACACATAGCCCTAGTCAAAGGTGAGTGGAAAGAGGACGAACCGGTACTGGTACGCATGCACTCGTCGTGTCTCACCGGCGACGTCTTCGGATCGTGCCGTTGCGACTGCGGCGCCCAGCTACACGAATCAATGCGCATGATAGACAAGGAGGGCAAAGGTGTGATAGTATATCTGAGCCAGGAGGGACGCGGCATAGGACTCATGAACAAACTGCATGCCTACAAGCTCCAAGAGGAGGGGCTCGACACCGTGGAAGCCAACGTGAAGCTCGGTTTCGCACCCGACGAACGCGACTACGGCGTGGGAGCCACCATACTGCGCGAATTAGGGGTCAGAAACATACGGTTGCTCACCAACAACCCGCAGAAACGCGCCGCATTGGAGGGTTACGGACTCAAGATAGTCGAGAACATTCCCATAATAATAAAGCCCAATAGCCACAACCTGCACTACCTCGAGACCAAAGAGCGCGTGATGGGCCACAAGCTCGGGCTGACAGACAGCCACTAAGTGATAACTCTCAACCTCACATTATCGCCCGAAGAGGCGGAATCGGACAGACGCATAGAGAGCGCGGCAGCAGACGCCGCACACATCGCACGCGACCGTATCGCCTTTATGCGCACGGTACGCCGCTCCGTGGACGCACGCCGCGGACGGGTACGCATAAGCCTGTGCGTGGAGCTATACATCGACGACGAAAAGGAACCGGAGCCGTTGCATTTGGAGTGGAACGACACCACCGGAGGCCGACGGGTGGTTATAGTGGGAGCCGGTCCGGCGGGGTTATTCGCAGCCTTGCGTCTGATAGAGAGAGGCTTGCACCCCATAGTAGTGGAGCGAGGCAAGGAGGTGGCCCAGCGCAAACGCGACATAGCCGCCCTCAACCGTAATCTGCGGCTCGACGAAGACTCCAACTACTGTTTCGGAGAGGGCGGAGCCGGCACATTCTCCGACGGCAAGTTGTTCACCAGGTCGAAGAAGCGCGGCGATTACCGCAAGATGCTCGAAATACTCCACATGCACGGCGCCTCCGACGAGATACTGTTCGACACCCATCCTCATATAGGCACGGACAAACTTCCGCGCATAATATCCGCTATACGCGACACGATAAGATCGGCCGGCGGAGAGGTGATAACCGGCAAAAGGGTCGCATCGCTCATTATGGAGAGAGGCTGCACACGAGGTGTCGTCACCGCAGATGGCGACAGGATAGAGGGAGAAGCGGTGGTGTTAGCCACAGGCCATTCGGCGCGCGACATATACCGGATGCTGCACCGCCAGAACATACCGTTGCAGGCCAAACCTTTCGCCATGGGGGTAAGGGTGGAACACCCTCAGGAGCTCATAGACAAGATACAGTACAAGATGCCATCGCGCGGAGAGTGGCTACCGGCGGCAAGCTATAACCTCGTGGCGCAGGCGGGAGGACGCGGCGTCTACTCATTCTGTATGTGCCCGGGAGGCTTCATTGTACCGGCAGCGACGTCGGAGGGCGAGAGCGTAGTAAACGGCATGTCGCCGTCGGGCCGCAACTCGAAATATGCCAACTCCGGGATAGTGACGGAGATACGGCTGGAAGACACCTCCGCATATATGGATGAGCACGGAGTGTTGGCAGGTTTGCATTATCAGGCCGAGCTGGAGCGATTAGCCCACAATGCGGCCGCAGACGGCGTTACCGCCCCGGCACAGAGGCTCACCGACTTCGTCAACGGCAAAGCGTCGCAATCGTTACCTGCATGTTCGTTCAACCCCGGAATAGTAGCAACCGACATGAAGAGGTGGATGCCGGAGACCATATACCGACCGTTGGTAGAGGGGTTCAAGATGTTCGACCGTAAGATGCACGGGTTCATCACCGGCGAAGCTGTGGTCGTCGGCGTGGAATCGCGTACGTCGTCGCCGGTAAGGATTCCTCGCGATAACGACACGCTGGAACACCCGGCCGTGAAAGGTCTGTTCCCCGCCGGCGAAGGTGCCGGATATGCCGGAGGCATACTCTCGGCGGCAATGGACGGAGAGAGGGTCGCCGACGCCGTAGCCAATAGCTTATATGTAATTTCAAAACCGAACTGCAAAAACAGCATACAAATTACAGTGCAGTAA
>CAJURV010000061.1 GCA_910588925.1 uncultured Rikenellaceae bacterium | reverse complement strand
GCAACCATTCCGAGAAGCGTAACTACAATGGAGGCTGGTACTTTTAAGAACTGTAGTAACTTGAGAAACGTAACGCTAACAGACGGACTTACTGTTATTGGTCAATCAATGTTTGATAATTGCACAAGTTTAACGAGCATTACAATACCTCGCAGCGTAAAATCTATAGGAAACTCTGCATTCAAAGATTGAAGGAGTAGAGTCTTTAGGAATTTTTGCTTTGGGAGATTGTATAAATCTGGTAAGTGCAACCATTCCGAGAAGCGTAACTACAATGGAGGCTGGTACTTTTAAGAACTGTAGTAACTTGAGAAACGTAACGCTAACAGACGGACTTACTGTTATTGGTCAATCAATGTTTGATAATTGCACAAGTTTAACGAGCATTACAATACCTCGCAGCGTAAAATCTATAGGAAACTCTGCATTCAAGGGATGCACCGGTTTAAAAGAGATCTATTGCAAAAGCACCACACCTCCGTCATTGGGAAGTAGCAGCCTATTTGAAAACACTGCCGAGACACTGAAAATATATGTACCGCGGGCAAGTGTGGATGCCTATAAAACGGACTCTGATTGGAAAAAATATAAAGACAGTATCTTCGGTTACGATTTCTGATTGTCATAAATCAACCTAAAATCAATAAACGCAATAGCGCGGTCCCGTTTATAAGTAGGAGCCGCGCTATTGTCTTTTACCCCCGACACACAGGAAGAACCTGTTACGGCAATGGTGTATAGTTATGGGTACAGATTGGAACGCAAGGCACTATATGTACATCAATCGGCTGTTTTATGTACATATATGATGTTACAATGTACCGAAACAACCGTTTTCATGTACATATTACGATTGGTTTATACCTGTTTCGTCATACTATGTATATTCGACAGACGAGCCACCGATTCTACCTGCATAACGTTATCCACACTCCCGTTTAACGATCTATCCAAGAAAAGTTGCATTAATGCCGTGTTAATATAGAAATTGGTAGTCCCTATCTTTATTTTAGACAGAATATCGTTTTCTACCATAATATTCAGATATTTGGTAGCGGTTCGACGCTCCACCTGCATGTCTCGCTCTACGAACTCCACCTTGGTGTACGGATGAAAAAATATATTGTTGAGCAATTCGTGCTTATATATTTTACCGAAAAGAGGCCGAAGAATACTTTTATATCTATTCATCAAGGCCGAAATCTCTTTGATGAGCCTAATCGTATCGTCAGCGGTCTCTTCCACACCTCTTAAAATGAACAATATCCACTTTTCCCACTCGGTGGCATTATTTTCGTTTTTGTCACGTATCGCCTGTATCAAACGGTAATACTCTCCTTTATTATGGGTGATAAAACGGCTCAGATATAGAATGGGGAGATCCAGTAAACCCGTAATTACGAGATAAAGTACATTGATAATTCTTCCTGTTCGACCGTTTCCGTCATAAAATGGATGAATGCTTTCAAATTGATGATGAATTATCGCCATCTTTATGAGCGGATCGAGGTCACATATCGTGTTGTTGTTGATAAACTGTTCGAGGTTTTGCATGTGGACCACAATCTGTGCATTGTCTTGCGGCGGAGTATATACGTTAATCCCGTCGCTCCTTCTTAACACAGTGCCGGGCACACTACGAAATCCGGCATTGTTATGTTCCAACATCCTCTGTATCTGCTTAATGATATTATCAGTAAGAATGCGATTGTTACGCACTAAACGAAACCCTTCCTGAATGGCTTCACGATAATTCAACACCTCTTTGGTGGAAGCACTTACGATATCTCGTTTTATTTTAAGATCTGCACGATACAGATCGTCCTGCGTAGTGACAATATTTTCTACCGAAGAGCTGTCCTTTGCTTCTTGCAGAGTAAGCGTACTGATCAAAATATTCTCATTCGGAATGGTTTGGGCAACTCCTTTCAATTCAGCCAATTTTTTGTTGGCCCTGTTCAATTGCTTTAGTATGGCTTTTGTTTCAAGGTCGTATTCTAATGGCAAATGCGGTATTTTATATTGTTCGTTCATATCCCGGTTTTGTTCAGTGTATTCAAAACGCTAACCATAATATACCCTCTTATGATAATATATTCATAATATTAATGGTTAGGCACTACAAAGCTACATATTTTATCCCATCATCCCTTAATTTCGGACAAACAATAGCGCGGCCCCTTTTATAATAGGAGCCGCGCTATCGTATTTTCATAAAAAGACGTTAGAATTTGAACCGTACCCTAAATGCCGCCTGATCCCACATGGTATCGGTAGTGAAGTTGATGGCGGGACGGTAGTCGAGAGCGAGGGCTATGGGAGTGCCTTTGAAGTCGTACTCGAAGCCTACATTGGGGTCTACGCCGAATGCGAAGTCGGTGTCGCGGTGTTTACCCACGTTATTGGCACCGAGGTTGATACCGCCGCCGGCATAGAAGTTGAGGTTGGTAACCAAAGGAATGTGATACTGATAAAGGGCTACGAACATGGGAGCGCGATGCGAGATGTTGTAGTCGAAGTCGGCCTCTATGGCACTGCGTTCGGTGATGAAGTGTTTGACGCCTACGCCGAAATAACCGCCCATGTTGAGAGATACTGAGGTGCGAGACTGTGCCGATGCCGTAGTGACTATACCCACGAGCATGAAAAGCGTACTTAACGCGATTGTAAGATGTTTTTTCATAGTTACTTGTTTTTAGTATGCCATAAAATAATTCTACCGGCCGTCATCCGCATATTTCCGCAATCACGACCTTTTTACGGATGTAGCAACAACAATGCCACACTCTCTCCAAAACACAAACAAATACGCCTACAAGACACCTAACCCGCCACAGAACTTCCGGGAAACAGCGCATTAGCAACCGAATGACCGCACTTGTCCGCGTACACGAATATATAAAGACAACGACAGAATATCGCTCAACAACGACTAATAAAGAACGTCGCAAGGTGTATTCTCAATAGTAAAAAACCTAGCGAAGCGAGGACGATAAAACACAGCTTCCGCTGCACCTCGCGATGGGCGTCAAACACAATTCCGCCGTTAATTCCCGAGGAACGAGGGACGAGCGGGCCGGAGCCTCCCCCAACGGAGGCCCGCGTAAGTTCCAGCAATCATTAAACCTTTCCGCTTAAATCACCGCCTGGAATCGAAAGAGCATCACGTTCAAGCGGTCCCCCGCAGGCTCCGTCCCTGTGACGTTGGTCAAGGTATCGCTAAAACCTATCTAACCATCTGAAATTAGGAATTGTGTAATTCCATCCGGGAAAAAGTTCAGCTAATGCGCATATCACCAAAATAGAAGAAACTCATCGCCTCGCCAACCACCGACAACGCAAGGCGTACCGGTCCAGAACGAACCCGAAACAATAAAACACAATTCTTCTAAACACAAAAGACGCACAAAACGGAATCCCCCTTGCAATATAACTTACCTCTACCTGCCGCGACATAAAACACCTAAAGAAACGAACCTCCTGTCGAAAACTCTAAAAAAGGCCCCTACCGGTGTTTCGTTTTAGCCACAACCCTACAACTGTT
The DNA here is from genome assembly GCA_910588925.1 of uncultured Rikenellaceae bacterium. Classification (GTDB taxonomy): domain Bacteria; phylum Bacteroidota; class Bacteroidia; order Bacteroidales; family Rikenellaceae; genus CASDZP01. The sequence goes on along the minus strand of CAJURV010000061.1, from coordinate 8,110 downwards.
CTATCTCACGTTCTATCACCGCAGGGAAATGCTCGTATTCGAGCTTGTGTATCTTGGCGGCGAGCGAGGCAGGAGTATCGCCGGGCGTTATGTCGACAAAAGCCTGAAATATATTGGCCCCCTCGTCGTAATTTTCCGTGACATGATGTATGGTTATGCCCGACCTCTTCTCACCGGCAGCTATCACGGCCTCATGCACGCGATCGCCGTACATGCCCTTGCCGCCGTACGAGGGAAGCAGAGCCGGATGTATGTTGACTATGCGTCCGCGATACTCCTCGGTCACTTCGGCCGGCACCAACAGGAGAAACCCGGCCAGCACCACATAGTCGACGGCGTAACGGTCCAGAATCCCCGATATGAAACCCGGAGTACGCATCTGCGCAGCCGTGAACACCTCCGTCGCGACCCCGAGACGCGAAGCCCTCTCCAATACGCCGGCATCCGGCTTGTTGCATAGCACTACAGGTGTAGCTATATTTTTATTGCCTGAAAAATAACGGATTATATTCTCGGCATTTGTCCCCGAACCCGACGCAAAAATGGCTATGTTTTTCATATTCAACAGATTAATACACGCAAAGTCAAAATTTTCTTTAAAACATGACAAAATTAATCTAAAAATTATAACTTTGCCAAAAATATATTTTGCGCATGTCATGGCAAGGCGGTGCCTGGGCCGACGGAAAGGACATGTTTTCAAGCGCCCTGCGGGACGGGGCCGAACAGCAAAGAATGTTAAACCAAAAACTTTTTATCATGTCAGAAATTTCATCAAAAGTCGTTGAGATTATCGTTGAAAAACTCGGTGTCGACGCTTCTGAAGCAGTTCCCACTGCAAGCTTTACTAACGATTTGGGTGCAGACTCACTCGACACTGTAGAGCTTATCATGGAGTTCGAAAAAGAGTTCGGTATACAGATCCCCGACGAAGATGCTGAAAAGATCACCACTGTAGGTGACGCTATCAGCTACATCGAAAGCAAGAAAAACTAATTCCAGAATATCTTGAAACTGTCCCTGCGCCCGTCGCTCCCGGGGCAGTTTCTTATATTTTATGCGTATTTTTCATACGCCCAAACTTAATCCCTAAGGAGTTCATCTATGGAACTGAGAAGAGTTGTAGTTACCGGTATCGGCACAATCAACCCGCTTGGAAACAACGTCGGGGAATTTTTCGAAAATCTCGAGAAAGGCGTAAGCGGCGCAGGTCCCATCACACGTTTCGATGCGACCAATTTCAAAACGCAGTTCGCTTGCGAGGTTAAGAATTTCAAACCCGAAGAGCACTTCGACAGAAAAGAGGTAAAAAAATACGACCTATTCACCCAATACGCGCTCGTGGCGGCTGCTCAGGCGGTGGCCGACAGCGGCTTCGACCTCGAAAAACTCGATCTCGACCGCGCGGGTGTAATCTGGGCATCGGGGATAGGTGGTCTTATCACTTTCCACCAAGAGTCGATGGACTACAGTGCGCATCAGGGTACTCCTCGCTATAACCCATTCTTCATACCCAAGATGATCGCCGACATAGCCGCAGGCCATATCTCCATGAAATACGGCTTCCGCGGTCCCAACTACGCCACCGTATCGGCGTGCGCATCGTCTAACCACGCTCTGATCGCATCTTTCGATCAGATACGCTACGGAAAGGCCGATGTAATGCTCACGGGAGGTTCCGAGGCGGCCATCATAGACGCAGGCATCGGCGGTTTCAACGCCATGCAGGCCCTCTCCACCCGCAATGACGATCCCGCGACCGCCTCTCGCCCCTTCGACGTGGGACGCGACGGTTTCGTGATGGGCGAAGGTGCAGCGGCCCTCATGCTCGAAGAGTACGAACATGCGGTTGCTCGCGGCGCCAAGATATACTGTGAGGTTGTCGGAGGCGGCATGAGCGCCGACGCTTACCATCTTACGGCTCCGCTACCCGACGGCTCGGGTGCCGGCAAGGCCATGATGCACGCCATAGAAGACGCAGGCCTCAAACCCGAAGACATAGACTACATCAACACTCACGGCACATCGACCCCAGTAGGCGACGTGGCCGAGATAACAGGTATAATGTCGGTGTTCGGCGACCATGCCTATAACATGAACATCAACTCTACCAAGTCGATGACCGGCCATCTGCTCGGCGCGGCAGGAGCCGTAGAGTCGCTCGCCTGCATAATGGCGCTCACGAAAGGCATCATAGCCCCCACCATAAACTGCAAGGAGCTCGATCCCAAGATCGACCCGAAACTCAACCTCACTCTCGACAAACCGCAGAAACGCGACGTCAAATACGCCCTTAGCAACACATTCGGTTTCGGCGGACACAACTCGAGCGTAATATTGAAAAAGTACTGATACAGGCCTTTCATACAGGCATGTAGTATTATGATAAAATGTATATGGCTCTTCTGTCATATACATTTTACTTTATTTAAAAGCGTACATGTTAGATCGCATAGCATATTGCATCAAGGCTCTCTTCTCCGAAGACAGGCGGTACTACAGAGACATACATCGCTCCTTGGGCATATACCCTCATAACATAGAGATATACAAGCTCGCATTGATACACCGGTCGGCTTCGGTAATACTAGACGACGGAACGCATGTCAACAACGAACGGCTGGAATATCTCGGAGACGCCGTAATAGAGGCCGTGGTCTCCGACATGCTTTACATAGAATTTCCGTATCACAACGAAGGCTTTCTGACACAGATGCGCTCCAAGATAGTCAGCCGTCAGTCGCTCAACGACATTGCCATAAAGATAGGGCTCGACCGTATGGTGGTCGCCGTACAGAACTACACCAACGCACACAAACACATATACGGCGACGCGTTCGAAGCCATGATAGGGGCCGTATATCTCGACAAAGGGTATGATTTCGTCAACAGACTGCTGATAAACGGGATCTTCGGCCGGTTCATCGACATGGCCCGATTGCCCGAAACGGAGACCGACTATAAAAGCCGTCTGATAGAGTGGAGCCAGAAGAAGCGTCGTGTCGTCAACATACAGTGCAGCAAAAGCAAAACATTCAGCGATGACGGCGACGAACAGTTCTACGCAGTAGTCAGCATCGGCGACAAAGAGGCGGGACACGGCCTCGGCAGCTCAAAAAAAGAAGCCGAACAACGGGCTTGCAAGAACGCAGCCAAATCGTTGGGACTGACATTCAAAGCCAAAACCAAACAAACACACCATCCAAAAAACAACCGTACATCCAATACACCACGGGTTGAAGACATAGGATAAGATAGGAATGGCTCTCCATGAAAAAGGAGAGCCATTCCTGTCTTATCCTATGTCTTCAACCCGTGGTGTATTGGATGTTATAAGTGCCTCCCGGCAGGCCATTTCATGGAGAGTTACTTTTGTCACTCGACAAAAGAACACGTTTTCGATAAGCCTAGAGCAATGAAACGAAGTTTCGATTGCCGAGGCTAGAAAACGACTGCCGCAGGCGAACCAAAAACGAGGGGGCACAGCCCCTTTTGAGGTGCATGATATTCAGTGATACCGCATACGTTGTGGTGAACACTTCATGTTCATTTTGCGGTATAGTATGAATAAAAGGTAGTGATGCGGTGTGTGTTTGGAATATTTCATGTGTATTACGTTAGGGACAAAGATTTAAGTAATATAAAATGCTTTTGGTTGGCGAGACGATAAGATGCTACAAGACGCACTTAAGATATGCGCATTAGCTGAAGCCACCCATGCGGCACGGGGTGCCGCTCCGCGATATCCGCCACGAATTAACCAAACAGAGGTTAGGAAAGCCGCAGGCGAGACAAGAAAAAACATTGGACCTTAACGATATGCGCATTAACCGCAAGTCGCAGGCATGCTTGCCCGGGCACACAACCGCAGACCGCAGGGCGCCGAAGGTTTTTAGACTTCAAAAATCGTCGATCGCGGGCGTGCGCCTCCGGAGCGTACTCGGTGTACGTGAGGATGGCTCACGAACGGGATCGGCGATTTTTGTGGCTAAAAAGCGACGGAAGCAGCCCCACGTTAACCAAACCCCGCGCACACAACTAGACAATTCATGCGTTCAGAGGTCGCGTACTTCCCAAACTCCACGAAAACTTCCTACACGTACGACCCGAACCTATAAAATCCCTAACGCGTCCCCGAAGGGGATGCATCTGCACGAGCAATACAAAAACGTCCTCAACAAAAACAAACGAGACTTAAGCGGAAACGCCAATAAACTTCCAACTACACTAAACACAACTGCAAAAGACAAGGCACAGAACGTTACCCAACAACGACCGACCCAAACGCCGTAAGGCGTATTCCCAACAGCAAAATTCCGAGCGAAGCGAGTGGCGTAAATATGAACGAACAGACACAAACACGCCGTAAGGCGTACCCACATAGATAGAAAGCCCGAGCGAAGCGAGGGCAATCAAACACAAATTCCGCCGTTAAATCCCGAGGAACGAGGGATGAGCGGGCCGGAGCCTCCCCCATCGGAGGCCCGCGTAAGTTACAGCAATCATAGACCTTTTCCGCTTAAATCGCCACTAAGAATCGAAAGAGCGTCACGCTTAAGCGGTCCCCCGCAGGCTCCGCCCCTTGTGACACCCGGTAAGATGCCGCTAAAATTATTTCACTAAGTAGCATATAATTATAAGAAGTCATGTTTACCCAATCCGAAAAAAGTTATGCCAATGCGCATATCTCCAAACTAAAAGGAAATTTACCGTTTCGCCAATCGCAAATACCGCAAAGCGTAGCCCCCGCAGACTACTGACGCCGAAAAACTTCACCAAGAACAACAACATTACTTTTTAACAAGAAATCCTAACCCATACCCCTCGCTCCGTTCGGGCTCCCATTCTGATACAAAATTAGGTTAATGCTCCTGCCGTCAAACCAAAAGCACCATACCATCTCGAATCCAAGCGAAAACACAATTTCATCACCGATCCGAACGAATACAATCAAGCCCCTCCGCAACCCCCATTCTTTACAACACCGAAAACCTCACCACACGACACACTTTCCACAATACGCTACCACCCACCAAGACAAAAACAGATACATGTTTTACCGTTGGCATCCGAAAAATGTTTATTTTTGCAAAAGTCAAAGTACATAATGACGTGGACGTTAATAATTACGGAAAGATAGCGGGCTTTCTCAAGACCCGTTTCGACCTGCATAAAGACAAGGCCGAGCAAGACGAAGTGATCGACAACGTAAGAAAGGGTGTCGAGTTCAGCGGCACCAACCTGTGGGTGCTTATATTCGCCATAATAATAGCCTCCGTAGGGCTAAACGTCAACTCTGCGGCCGTAATAATCGGCGCCATGCTCATATCGCCGTTGATGGGTCCCATAATGGGGATAGGGCTGTCGTTGGGGATCAACGATTTCGAATTGTTAAAGGTATCGTTCCGCAATTTCGTTTTCGCGGTAGCGGTTAGTCTGACGGTATCTACCCTCTATTTCTTCTTATCGCCCCTGTCGACGGCCCAGAGCGAGATTCTGGCGCGTACCTCCCCTACGGTATGGGACGTACTGGTGGCAACGGCGGGCGGTTTGGCCGGCATAGTGGCGCAATCGAGAAAAGACCGCACATCGACAGTGATACCCGGCGTGGCCATAGCTACGGCTCTCATGCCGCCTCTTTGTACGGCTGGATACGGGTTGGCGTCGCTCAACATATATTACTTCTTCGGAGCGCTCTATCTGTTCCTTATAAATGCGGTATTCATATCGCTCTCCACGTTCGTGATAATACGGGCGATGAAATACAAAAAGGTAGAGAGCGTCAATGCGCGCAACGAATGGCGCATACGCCGCATAATGGTGGTGACGGTAGTGGCGATGGTGGTTCCGAGCGTTATTCTCGGCTACAAAATAGCCCGCAACTCCATCTTCGAAGCCGAGATGAAAAACTTCGTCGAAAGCTCGTTCAACTTCGATCGCAGCATGGTTGTGCGCTACGATGCCCGCTACGATAGCGACACCTCGCGGTTAGAGGTGGTTATGATGGGCGAACCGCTCACCGACCAAACGATAGCTTCGTTACAGGGGTTGCTTGATACCCGGGAGCCAGGCACCAAGCTCACTATAAGACAACAGGAAAACGACGATAGGGCCGATAACAGATCGTTAGACAAGCTCTACGCCATGTCGGCCACAATGCTCTCCGACAAAGACAAACGCATAGAGGAGCTGGAAAAGGCGCTCGACGGATTCGAACAGAGACGATTGCCTATAACTTCTCTCAAGAACATCGTATCTACGCTCGACAGCTCCAAAACCGAGATAGCGCTGGCCAAGGTGCCGTTATCGACGGACGGTGCGGAAAAGCCCGACAGTATCGTGATATGTTACATAGCATCTGCGAACGGACGCAACGTAGGGCTGACAGGCGAACAGATAAAGTTCGTCAAAGAGTGGTTGCGTAAGGCCACCTCCACCGAACGCGTGGAGATAGTCCTAAGATAGGATAATATTGGGGGTATACGTCCGGGACGGTATAAATAAAAAAGGGTAAGCTACTCATATCGCACCGCTCGACCGCCTACCCTTGCTACCTTCCGGTCCTGGGGGAGTTCGGCAGGAGCTGGTCGTATGAGACTTACCCGAGACAAAAATAGTATAAAATTTTAACAAGACAAGCGATAATGGCAAAAATTAAAATCGGAGGCACCGTCTTAGCGTTAGCGGGGCTTATGCTCATAGGCGTCGTAGCGGTAAACGGACTGGCCTATTACACATACGCGGTCAAGAGTGCTGTAATCAAGAACGGATTCGTGGATATGCCAACGGGGGCGAGCATATCGCAACAGGCCGCCTTGCTGAAATCGGAAGGATTCCTCAAAGATACCGTCGATTTCATGGCGATGGCCCGCCGTTTCGACTATAGGAATCCCAAGCCGGGGCATTACAAGTTAGAGAAGGGCATGACATTCCGCTCCCTTTTAGGAAAGCTCCGCACAGGGAACCAAACGCCTGTAAGAGTGACATTCAACAACATACGTAGCCTCGAACGTTTGGCCGGTTCGGTATCCAAATTCATTGAGGCCGATTCGGCATCTCTGCTGGCTGCATTCAAGAGCGGCACTGTCGCTTCGGAATACGGATTCGACAAAGCCGACTTCATATCCATGTTCATCCCCGACACCTACGAACTTTACTGGACGGTTACTCCCGAAGAGTTCATAGCCCGCATGAACAAGGAGTACGAACGCTTCTGGTCCGCCGGCGAACGCGATGCCAAACGTAAAAGCCTCGGACTATCGCGTAAGGAGGTCTCGACATTGGCCTCCATAGTGATAGAGGAGAGCAAATACGTTCCCGAACAGCCGCGTATAGCCGGAGTATACATCAACCGTTTACGCAAGAATATGCCCTTACAGGCCGACCCAACGGTAAAATACGCCGTGGGCGATCCCACCCTTAAACGCATATTGTTCAAACACCTCGAAGCAGAATCGCCGTATAATACCTATAAACATACCGGCCTGCCTCCCGGACCGATATATTGCCCCCCCAAAAGCGCGATAGACGCCGTACTGGACTATGAGAAGCACAACTACCTATACTTCTGCGCATCACCCGACCTATCGGGGCGCCACCGATTCGCCACTACCCTATCGCAACATAACGCCAACGCAAAACAATACGCCGCAGCACTCGACAGAGCAGGGATAAGATAACTACAGACAGCCCTTATAAGAGGAATCGACACCTTTTATAAGGGCTGTTTGAGATTATGACTTAAAGCCAAATTCCGCTCGCGAGACGACCGGTTTACTACAAAACACCCTGAAGATATGCGCATTAACTGAAATTTATAATGCGGCACGGGGTGCCGCTCCGCAATAACAACCACGAATTAACCGAATAGAGGTTGGGAAAACCGCAGGCGAGACGAAAAAAACATCGGAGCTTAACGATATGTGTATTAGCTGCAAGTCGCAGGCATGCTAGCCCTCGTACACAACCGCAGACCGCAGGGCGCCGAACTTTTTCGGTAAGCCGAGCGCAATGAAACGAAGTTTCGATTGCCGAGGCGAGAAAAAGTGCGCGAAGCGAAGGTTTTTAGACCTCAAAAATCGTCGATCGCGGGCGTGCGCCTCCGGAGCGT
>CAJURV010000060.1 GCA_910588925.1 uncultured Rikenellaceae bacterium | reverse complement strand
CCGAACCTATAAAATCCCTAACGCGTCCCCGAAGGGGATGCACCTGCACGAGCAAAACAAAAACGCCATTAACAGAAACAAACGAAACTAAAGCGGAAACGTTATAAACTTCCAACTACACTAAACACAACTACAAAAGACAATGCACACAACTTCGCCAAACAAAAACTAATAAAGAACGCCGTAAGGCGTATTCCAAACAGCAAAATTCCAAGCTAAGCGAGTAGCGTAAATTTGAACGAGCAGACAAAAATACGCCGTAACGAATAGTCAGAAAGCCCGAGCGGAGCGAGGGCAATCAAACACAAATTCCGCCGTTAAATCCCGAGGCACGAGGGATGAGCGGGCCGGAGCCTCTCCCAACGGAGGCCCGCTTGTACGGTTGGTTATTTATAGTATTTATCGCTTTTGCATATTCAGTTACCCTCTCCGCCCGCCGCGAGGCGCGGTCCTCCGCAGGCTCCGTCCCTTGTGACGCGGGGAAGATACAGCTAAAGCCCATCTAACCACTCGACATGAATCATGCCTGTCCCATCCGGACGAAAGGTGCGGACTTGTCGTGATCCGTTTGTTGTGCCCTTGGTTAGCGAACTGTTAATATAAAGTCCTTTTGTGCTCCTTTTGTGGTTCCTAAAGCCTGTTTGGCTCCGATGATGTTAAATTATGGAAGAAAATGTATATATTTATGAATAAATTCGTATCTTTGTCGGTATGAGCGGGAGAGCGTATGTAGTAGTTTCTCCCGTAAGGAAAAGGTAAATTCAAAGTAAAAATAAGAGAAATGAAGTTCAGATTATTTTCATTGGCCGCTGCTTTCGCGGTTATCGCAGGAGTGGCGTCGGCTCAGGATTACAGCTCTCCGGAGTTCGAGAAATACGGCGCAACGCCCGAAGAGCGTAAAGAGAACGTACTTAAGTACAACTATCTCAACGATGCTTTCCGTCAGAAAGACTGGGCACTCGCTTCCAAATATTTCAACGAACTGGCTAAGGATGCCCCCGGTATAGGTCAGAATCTGTACATCATGGGCGGTACCATATATAAGAATAAGATAGCCACAGCCCGTACGAGAGAAGATCGCGTACGTTACATCGACAGCCTCCTCACCGTTTACGACATGCGTGCGGAACAGTTCGGCGATCATCCCACACGTGGTATAAGCTACATCTACTCCGAAAAGGCCAAAGACTTTATCAACTATCGTCCGACGGAGATAGGCGATATAATCAAACATTCTACCGCGGCTATAGATGCCTCTAAAGACAACGTGGACCTCAACCTCGCGCAGGGTTACTTCAATGCCTTGGTAGAGGGTTATAAGAACGACGATGTAGAGACGGAGGTGCTTCTCAACGAATACGACAAGCTAGTGGTAGTCGTTCTCAAGAGCGATAATGCGCATAAGGACGAGGTTGCCGGTGTAATCGACGCTCTCTTCATACAGAGCGGTGCTGCAACGTGCGATAACCTCGAGAAGATATTCAAGGCGCAGTTCGAAGCCGATCCCGATAACCTCGATCTTGTTAAGAAGATCGCCCGTTACCTGAGCCGCAACGAGTGTAAAAGCGCATTCGCTGCAGAGGTTGGCGAAAAGCTCTACTCTCTCGAGCCTACTGCTGAAGCTGCAATCATCATAGCCGGCAACTACGCCGAAATCAAGAATATGGATAAGGCCTACCAGTTCTACGACGAGGCCATCGAGCTCGAACAGAATCCTGAAACCAAGGCTACCTATGCCGTTCGCGCATCGGGTGTGGCCCTTATTGCCGAGAACGGTCGCAAATCGGCAGAGTATGCACGCAAGGCTATCGCTAACGACTCTGAGAACGGTTTGGCTTACTTCCTGTTGGCTCAGGCTTATGCCAATGGTACGTCGCAGTGCTCGGGCTTCGAACGTCAGATGGCTTTCTGCCTCGTATACGATCAGATGCTCCGTGCCCGCGAACACGTCACCGACGCCGCTCAGCTCGAGGTGATAAATAAAGCTATCGCTACCTATCCCGCATACTTCCCCTCTAACGAGGAGGTGTTCTTCCGTACTTTGAGCAAGGGCGACAGCTATAACGTATCGTGCGGCTGGCTCTCGGGCACCACTACGATACGTACCAAATAACAGTACATGGATCTGTTGAGACATAATATTTCGGTAGCACTCCTGATTGTCGGGAGTGCTATCTTTATTACCGGTTGCAACTCCTCCAAGGTGGCCGCCGACGTGGTGATAACCGACTATAAGAAGGTGCCCTCTCTGGTAAGCGATTCGCTCTCCATCACCTATTACGAAAACGGCGAGATGGAGTATAAGTTCACCACTCCGCGCATGGAGCGTTACGAGTTCGACGACGAACCCTATATGGTATTCGAGGAGGGTGTGCGCATAGAGACGTTCGATGAGGACGGTATCCGTAAGTCGTCTTTGGTGGCCGATTACGCCAAATACCTCGAAAAAAAGAGGTTGTGGGAGGCCAAAGGCAACGTATTCGGTCACGATGAGAACGGCAAGGAGCTATATACCGAGCAACTGTTCTGGGACGAGATGGCCGATAAGATATATTCAAACGTGGATACCAAGGTGATAGACGGCGACGAGATCACACAGGGCAGTGGCTTCGAGTCGGACGGACAGTTGAACAATGTCCGTTTCCTTAACACCAAGGGACGTCTCTTCGTAGACACCACAAGACAAACAGGGCCGGAGGAGGTCCAATAGTTTTATGAGCGATATTGTCAGCAACATAATAGTGATAGCGGTGGCTCTCGTTTTCTCCGCTTTTTTCTCGGGGATGGAGATAGCCTATCTGTCGTCCAATAAGTTGCGTCTGGAGATAGACAAGAAACAGAGTAAGTTGTTCGATAGGATAGCGGGTTTCTTTTCGCGTATGCCCGGCGACTACATATCCACCATCATCATAGGTAATAACATAGCGCTTGTCATCTACTCCATAACCATGAGCAGTCTGATAATGAAATTGGCCGTACGGTGGTTCGATTTCACGGGCAACACTCTTGTCTACGAGACTGTCATATCTACGATCATTATAATATTCACGGGCGAGTTTCTGCCCAAGAGCATATTCAAGAGCAATCCCAACTTCTATTATCGCACGTTTGCCCCGGTGGTATATCTGTTGTGGTTCGTCTTTTGGCCCATCTCCAAGTTCACTACGCTGTTGTCGCGCGGTATCATGTCGCTCATGGGCTTTAATGTGAAACGTGAGCACGAGGGTTCGCAGTTCGACAAGACAGATCTGGCCGATCTGGTGGAGGACATATCAGGCGATGCGGGAGAGGCGTCGGAGGCCGAGATGAAGATGTTTCAGAAAGCGTTGGATTTCTCCGATACGTCGGTGCGCGACTGTATGTTGAGGCGTATAGAGATAGAGGCCGTAGATATAGACGACACGGTGAACGATGTCAAGAAGAAATTCATAGAGACCAAATATTCGCGTCTGCCGGTATTCAGCGGAAGTATAGACCACATCATAGGTTATGTCAATATCAAGGATCTGTTAGGGTCGCCCTCTTCCGTCAAACAGATGTTGCGTCCGGTTACATACGTGCCCGAGACCATGACCGCTCAGAAATTGCTCGGCATACTCACCAAGAACAGACGTGCCATGGCGATAGTCCTCGACGAATACGGAGGTACTGCAGGTATGGTGACTTTGGAGGACATTCTCGAAGAGATATTCGGGGAGATAGAGGACGAGCACGATAACAGGCATTTGGTAGAGAAGGTCACGGCCGCCGGAGACTGGATATTGTCCGGACGGCTGGAGGTCGACTACATCAATGAAAAATACGGTCTGGGTATCCCTGTCAGCGACGAATACGACACTCTGGCCGGGTATGTGATATATCATAACGAAGGTATTCCCAAGCCTCACGAGGAGATCGTCATAGACTCTTTCCGTTTCAGAATGCTCAAGATGAGCGCCAATAAGATAGAGCTTGTCAAGGTGACGCTTGTAGACCCTAAGTAGTGCGGCGGAGGTCGTCGCGATGTCGCCCGACGGCGTTGTGCGGGTGTCCCGGCAGTATATTTCTATAGTTATGATAGACGTAAGGACAAAAGACGATTGTATAGGTTGCGGCGCTTGTGCGGAGCATTGTCCGCGGCGGTGTATATCTTTCGTTACGGACGGGAGCGGATGGCGTCGTCCTGTGGTGAACATCGACTACTGTCTTAACTGCGGCATGTGCGAGAATGTCTGTCCCGTGATGGTGAAACGGGCCATAGCCTCGGGGTGTTATTTCAGGTATGATCCTGTCGAGGAGTCCGTCGAAGATATGGTGCTCATGCCCGAGACAGACACGAGAGGGCAGATCTTCGACTTGGGCGACAGCTTCTTAAGGCCGGTTACCCACAGCTTCAGGGCCGGCGATTGCGTGTTGTCGTTATACGGCCCCAACGACAAGGGACGTCTTCTTAAAGTGCGCGACGGAGCGGCTTGTGTCGATAAAACGAAATAATCATATTTTTTGTCGACTCGTTTGAAATACGTGTTAACGTACGTGTAGTCTGTCGGTAAAGCGATAACGGCTATTTGGGAAATATTTCGGATAGTCGGGGGAATACGGACGAACGCCGTGTTACGAGTTCGGTAGGCGGGAAATTAAAATGGCCTCCGATTTTCGCACGTTATGAAAAAAGAGTATCTTTGTGATACTGAAAAATCATAACGGCATAATGGATAATACGGAACTCGCGCGTCTCTCCACACAGGTCAGACGAGACATTATCAGAATGGTTACTTCCGCCGCTTCGGGACATCCGGGCGGTTCTTTGGGGACTGCCGACCTGATGACTTTCCTATATTTTGAGGTTCTCAAGCACGATCCCGCCTCTTTCACCGCAACAGGTAAGGGCGAGGATGTTTTTTATCTTTCCAACGGACACATATCCCCGGTGTGGTACAGTGTGTTGGCCCGTAACGGTTATTTCCCCGTGAGCGAGCTGGCCACGTTCCGTGCCATAGGTTCGCGTCTTCAGGGACACCCCACCCCTGTAAAGGGTATTCCCGGCGTGCGTGTGGCGTCCGGCTCTTTGGGGCAGGGTCTATCTACCGCGCTCGGTCACGCTTTAGCCAAGAAGCTCGACGGCGATCCATGCAAGGTGTATGTGTTGATGGGCGACGGTGAGACACAAGAGGGTCAGGTGTGGGAGGCGGCCATGTTCGGCGCGGCTCGCGGCATCGACAACATAATAGCTTTCGTAGACTGGAACAACCAGCAGATAGACGGCAGTTGCGACGAGGTGTTGCCTTTGGGCGATTACGAAGGCAAGTGGCGTGCTTTCGGTTGGCAGGTGCTTACTATGGACGGTCACGATTTCTCTGACATGCGTCGAGTGATCGCAGAAGCACAGTCGCTTTGCGGTAAGGGCAAGCCGGTTATAATACTGACGCGTACCGATATGGGTCACGGTGTCGACTTCATGTGCGGTACCAACGAGTGGCACGGTAAGGCGCCCTCGCAGGAGCAGGCCCAGAAGGCGCTCGCCCAGTTGGAGGAGACGGTAGGCGACTATTGATGCGTGGATTAAAAATTGTTCCCGATGAAAAGATTTGAATATACAGAGAAGAAAGATACCCGTTCCGGTTTCGGTGCCGGTCTGCTGGAGGCGGGGCGCGAGTGCGGCGATGTGGTCGCCATGTGTGCCGACCTTACCGGCTCCCTCAAGATGGACGCTTTCAGGAAAGAGTTTCCCGATCGCTTTTTTCAGGCCGGTATAGCCGAAGCTAACATGATAAGCGTCGGTTCGGGTTTGGCTACCGCCGGCAAGATACCTTTCGTGGGGTCGTTCGCCGAGTTCGTGACGGGACGCGTCTACGATCAGGTGCGTCAGTCGGTGGCTTATACGGGTGCCAATGTCAAGATAGCCGCCTCTCATGCCGGGATAACCCTCGGAGAGGACGGCGCCACTCATCAGGTGATGGAAGATCTGGGCCTCATGAAGATGCTTCCCGGAATGGTTGTAATCAACCCTTGCGACTATAACCAGACCAAAGCGGCCACTATAGCGGCGGCACGATACAAAGGCCCGGTATATCTCCGTTTCGGACGTCCCTCGGTGCCGGTCTTTACACCCGCCGACCAGAAATTCGAGATAGGCAAGGCGGTGAAGATGATAGAGGGCTCCGACGTGGTGATATTCGCTACCGGACACCTCGTATGGAAAGCCGTCGAGGCGTGCGAGGCGCTGGAGGAGAGAGGCGTGAGCGCGGAGCTGGTCAACATACACACCATAAAACCGCTGGACGAGGAGGCTGTCCTCGCCTCGGCCCGCAAGTGCGGATGCGTCGTGACGGCCGAGGAGCACCTCATGAACGGCGGTTTGGGCGATTCTATCGCTCAGTTGCTCGCCCGACACGCCCCTATGCCTGTGGAATACGTCGCGGTGAACGACAAATTCGGCGAGAGCGGTAAGCCCGACGAACTGATGAAAAAATTCGGCCTCGATTCGGTGGATATAATAGCTGCCGTGGAGAGAGTGATGAAGAGGAAATAGGGCGGGTTCTCCGCTTAGGTTTTGCAAAGTGCGTCCCTTTGAAATGGGGGATGCACTTTGTTTTGTTAGGATAGGGGAAGGTGGTCTATTGAGGGTACTGAATATATAGAAAAACTTCGCACTGAATAGTCAGTGCGAAGTTTTTCTTGTACCCGGAGCCGGGATCGAACCGGCACAGTATTTCTACCATTGGTGTTTGAGACCAACGCGTCTACCAATTCCGCCATCCGGGCGTGGTATTATGATGCAAATATAATCGTTTTTCGTGTATATGCAAAATTTAGATAAAATCATTAAAAATTATCGGACATCGGTATGGATGGGCCAAAACTATTAGCCGGAATCAGTCGCTTAGGATTGAACTTTGCGGAAATAAGATAGCTTGTTACATGTATCTTTCTCGTATCCGATTAACGGGATTCATCGTTATCATGTGGTTTTGAGAAGGTAGATGATATTGATGAAATAAAGGTTCTTAAAGTTAAAGGACAGGATAATAAAGCTATACCGCTCTCTTTTCATTCTGCCGACCAGACCCGATTGGGACGGCAAATATATTTTCGACAGAGTGGATGTTCAGCCGCAGACAGTTCCGGACGAATATGAGCTGATGGAATTTGAACACGCCTCGGAGGTGTGGATAAATTCCGTATCGGCGACAAAGACATGCGATACATACTCGAACATTCCGTGTTGATGCTCTCTACTTAGAAAAACAGACCGCATCTCGGTCGAAGTGCGGTCTGTTTCTCAGGTAATGCAATCATACCGGTGTCACATCTTCCACATCTCCCCGTCAATAATCGTCTCATGTCCGTTCTCCACGAGGCTCAGCGATACTGTTCCGCCGTTGTGGTCGAAGTAATATATCTTCACCGGATGCAACCCTTTGGCCAGCGCTTTCTGTCCGGTGACGGTACGTGGGGCGTGTTCGCCGTCGTTGTCTACGGTGAGAGAGCCGTCTATCCATAGCTGCGATCCGTCGTCGGAGTTGAGGGCGAATGTGTAGACATGGTCGCGCGGTACGTCTATGTAGCTGGTGAATACTAACCCTATGTTTCCTTTTACTCCCGGGGGTATCGTCACTTTGGATGTCTTGAATGTGCCGCGTACGGGGGCCTCCTCTATACCGGAGCATATGTCGCCGGCGTAGTCGTGCCATACCGCCTCTAACCCCAATCCCGTCGGTCTGGCGTCGGTGTCGGCCGGGCTGCACGGGGCTATCGTCACGCGCGAAGCGACTGTTTCGCCGCCTTTGCCGTTCGCTGTGAATATACGTAATGAGAAGTCGGTCGTTTCAGTCACCTTTACGGGGCTGTCGGCGGCCTGCGATGTAACCGAAGGGGTGGTGCCGTCGACGGTGTAACGTACCGTGCTGCCCGGCGTGGGGCTTACGAAGAGCATGTCTATTGGAGAGGTGTAGGCGTAGGAGGCTTGTAAGGGTTGCGGCTCGGTGTTGTGCGCTCCGTAGTCTGCCACCGCCGTTATGTCGAGCGGGCGATAGGGTATGCCGCGGCTCTCCAAAAGGGGGAGGTGGCGTGTCACTTTGTGTGAGAACCTTTTCCAATCCTTGTTAGACGGGTCGCTCCAGCATAGCTCCGATAGGGCCATTATACGCGGGGCTATCATGTAGTATAGCCTTTCGCGCGAGGGTATCCATTCGCACCACGTGTTGGCTTGTGCCCCTATGATACGGTCGCGCAGGTCGAGCTCTGTCGAGGGGTCGATTATCTCGTATTCGTATAGCTTTTTCAGAGTGGTTTCGTTCTGCCCGTAGTCGAAATAGAACACCTCGTTGGGGCATATTATGACATCGTTTCCATTCGACAGCGCTTTGTTTACCGCATTGCGGGCCCACGATCTCCACCATGCCACGGTGGCCCTGCCGGGAAGTTCGTCGTCCGTTATCTCGTCCCAGCCTATCAGCTTCTTGCCGTTGGCGTCGAAGAACTCCTCCATCTCGCCCACGAACCATGCTTGCAGCTGTTCCGTGTTCTCGAGTCCGTTCTCGCGCATGCGCCGGCGACAATCGGGACATCTCTCCCAGTTGTTTTTCTCCACCTCGTCGGCACCTATATGCACGTATTCGTACGGGAAAAGGTCGAAAATCTCGGCGTAGACGTTTCGGGCGAACTCCAACGTGCTCTCTTTGCCGGGACATAACGGCGACGAGAATGTCTCGCCCCATCCTATGTTGTCGAAGCACGATATTCCTTTGTAGTTCTCCATGGCCGTGAGCATGTGGCCGGGCATGTCTATCTCGGGTATTATGTCTATGCCTCTCACAGCGGCGTACCTCACCACGCGGCGTATGTCGTCCTGCGTGTAGAAGCCGCCGTAAAGGGTGTCGGTGCCGTTTATGCGCAATTTCGATTCGGGTATGAGCAAGTCGTCGTTGTCCTGCACACGTGCCAGACGCATGCACTCCCGGTCGTGGCCGTTGAACCTGCGCCATGCGCCTCTTTTCGTCAGCAAGGGATATCTCTTTATCTCTATTCTCCAGCCCTGATCGTCGGTGAGATGCCAATGGAACTTGTTCAGCTTGTATAACGCCATCACGTCGAGAAGCTCCTCCACCTCCTCTACGGTGAAGAAATGGCGTGCGCAGTCGAGCATAAGGCCGCGCCACCTCATCCGGGGGGTGTCGTTTATGACTGCGGTGCGGAGAGTGCGGCTACTGTCCGTGGGTATCATCTGCAATATGGTGGCTACGCCGTTTACTATGCCCTCGTAGCTCGGTGCAGCTATGGTTATCGACTTGGAATTGATCTCCACGGTGTAGCTGCCCTCGGGCCTGTGCGAGGCGGTCAGACGCAGGTTGAGGGGCGTGCCTCCCGATTCGGTGGAGGCATCTATGCCCATACGTCCCAGCGACGATGCGACATATTCCGAGAGCGGTTTCAACAAAGTGTCGTTGAACGATATGTATATGTTGTCTTTTAGTGTGAGGGTGCCGTCGCTGGTTCTTGCGGAGAGAGGTTCGGGAATAACCGCTATCTCCCGCCGTTTCGTCCGATCGCACGATACGATCAGTGCTATCGCCGATATGCAGGCGACTATTCCTCGGATATTGGTTGTCATCACTGTTCGGTATTTGCTGTCAGTTCGTCGAGTAGAAGGTTGCACCCGCGCAGAACGCTTCCGTCCCGGCGGCCCTCTACGGTGAAGCCGTTGTCGGCGGTCAGGCGTCCTAAGTCGTCGGTCTGAATGAACGAACAACTGTGGCGGTTGGCTAAGTCTATCACGTTGATACATCCCCGGCGTCCGTCGTGTCGGTAGCTGAACGGGTCGTTCTCGTCGCGTATCAGCACCTTCATCCATGGAGGGGTGAAAAATATTCCGTCGCCGGAGGAGTAACCCTGCGACAGAAGTTCGCACATGCCGTATTCGGAGTGTACCTTGCCGACGCCTAACCGCTCTTTGAGCACGGCGTGCATCTGGGCCCGAGGCATCTCACGCCTACGTCCTTTCATGCCGCCGGTCTCCATCACTACAACGTCCGCCAGATCGAGCCGGTACTCTTCTGCCAAGTCGAGCAGTGCGAAGCCGACACCGAAAAGTATCGTCATGCGGCTACGGTCGCGCCCTTCTAATCTGCGCACCAGTTCGGCCCGGTCGTAGAGGAAGAAGCCGCCGTCGGGGCTGCGGTTTATCAGCTCCGTTACCATATATATCAGCGACGACCCGTCGCGTTCTAGATACGACGGCAACAATCCGTATATGTTGCATTCCTCTGGTTTGCGATAGAACATTTCGAACGCACGTGTGAACGATTCGCGGTATAGAGCTGCCGAGGCCACGTGGTGACGGCTCTGCTCCGAGGATGTGGTACCGCTGCTTGTGAAGACTATTTCGTCCTCCGGCTCGGTGGATATGCGTCGTGTACGGAACAGCGATATGGGCATAAAGGGAATCTCCTCGAGTGTCGTCACGGACGAGGGGGCCACGCCTATCAGGTCGACGTACTCCCTGTACGGGGCGCACCGCTCGTATTGGAAGCGGAATGTGTCGAGAGATCTCTCTATGAAGTCGGTTTCGTTTTTTATGTCGAACGGAGTAGACATTACGCGTAGGGTTATGTTTTTACAAAAGTAGTTAAAATAACTGAACGGATTGGCATAAATACTGTTATTTAAGAGTAGGACCGTATCCGGTTTGGGATAGCGATATTATTCCGGCCGTTTTTGTCCTGTTCGCATGTAAAACATTATTTTTGCAAAAAGATTATTATGGTAGATTATTTAAACGATCGCAGAGCGGTCATGACGCTCGATGCCGGCGGTACCAAGTTCTCGTTTTCTGCGGTGAAGGGTTGCGCACAAGTGGTAGAGCCTCTCACCGTGCCCTCTAACGGACACGATCTCGACCTGTGTCTCAAAGGCATTGTGGACGGGTTCAGGTATGTCGAGAGATCTTTGGGTGAGAGGCCGGCGGCTATCAGCTTCGCATTTCCCGGTCCCTCCTATTATCGTGACGGAGTTATAGGCGATCTGAGTAATCTTCCAGCCTTTCGCGGCGGTGTAGCGCTCGGTCCCATGTTGAGAGACATGTTCGGGGTGCCGGTTTATATAAATAACGACGGCGATCTGTATGCCTACGGGGAGGCTATTTCCGGTTTTCTGCCGTGGTTGAACGGATGTCTCGAGGCGGCGGTTTCTCCCCGGCGTTTCCGTAATCTTTTAGGCATAACCCTCGGTACCGGTTTCGGCGCCGGTATAGTGTGCGACGGGAAACTGTATATGGGCGACAACGGTATCGCCGCCGAGGTGTGGACCATGAACAACAGATACTTTCCCGATACCAACATAGAGGAGATAGTAAGTATTCGGGCCGTCAGACGATTCTATGCGGAGATTATGGGCATAGACCTATCCGAGGCGCCCACACCTAAAGATATATACGGTTACGGTCTCGAACAGGGAGGTCCCAGACGCGATGCCGCTCTCGAGGCCTATCGTATCATGGGACGTTCGTTGGGCGATGTGCTTTCCGACCTTATGACCGCTACGGATAGCGTGGCAGTGATAGGCGGCGGAGTGGCCGGAGCCAGGGCCCTGTTCATGCCGGCAGCTTTGGAGGAGATGCGTTCCAGATTCGCTTCGTCGGGTGTGGCGCGTCTGTGGCAGAGAGTATATGATCTCGACAACGAGGCGGAACTCAACGAATTTCTCAAAGGCGATGTGAGAGAGGCCAAAGTACCGTTCTCCGACAAGACTGTGCTATACGATGCCGCGTTACGTTTAGGCGTGGGATTCTCGAGAATAGGCACCAGCCGCGCCATATCTATAGGTGCCTATGCGTTCGCTTTGGATAGCCTCGACGGGCATAGAAGTGAATAATCGGTAAGTGGGGTAGTCCGTTGCGATAAAAATATACAGGGCGTAATGGCCTTGTTCTAAGCGTATTGTCTGTTTCTGTGTGAGATTTAATGTAAAAAATACATTAAAAGTTTTGTTCCCAAAAAACTTTATTCTATCTTTGCACCCGCAACGTCGATTTATGGTGTTGCTTCCGATTGTCCTAAGTTAAGAAATAGGAAGTAGGAAAAAAGATCATTGA
>CAJURV010000059.1 GCA_910588925.1 uncultured Rikenellaceae bacterium | reverse complement strand
GACCGGCACCGGCCAGATAGTCGGCATAGAACGACGCCAAACGCTGGCTTCCGTAGCCGCCTTCCGAGATACCGAAGAAATATACCCTGTCGGGGTCGATCTTGCCCGAGGCAAACGCCAGACGCAACAGTTTTTCCCATGCGAACTGTTTGGCTTTCTGCCACCAACGGTAGTAGTTGCCGGTGTTGGGAATCTGCGGTATGAAGTATGCCGAGGGGGCGTCGTCGAACCCGCTACAGATGTTTAGTCCGGTAATCCATTCGCTCTCTTTATCGCCCGAGCCGTGCAGATATAGGAACAGAGGGTAGCCATCTGCAGGCTCCGTGCCTTTGGTGCCCCAATAGTATGGCATGGTGGCGTTAGGTTCCAGATTTGCAGGGAGTTTCCATCTGCCCGTGCTGTTAGAGCCCAATGTATTCAGAGCGATGAGTTTTTCTTCGTTGTAACTTTCGCAAGCCTTTTTCCATAGGTTCCATACCTCCTCGCGTTTGGCGACGATCTGATCGGCGGAGATGGGTTCGCTATCGCTCCACAAAGCCGTCTCGCCGTTCATATGTTTGTAAAAGAAGGCGGTCAGGTCGTCTACAGGCTCTTCGGGTTCTTCCGGGATTTCGGGAGAGGGTGGAGTGGGCTCGTCCTGTTTTTGGGGATCGGATGTGCACCCGGCAATCAGCAGCGTAGCGATGGATAGAATGCCGATCTTTTTAAGGAATAGATGTGTTGCTTTCATATTCTGTATGGATTATAATTTACGATACATCAAAAATAGGTAATTTTAAGGATAATAGCAAGAAAAACTTATATATTCTAAGGTAATCCACCGTGTAGCTCTTATATTTTGATTTTTTGGAGGAATTTCGTATCTTCGTGGATGTTCTAATGAAGAAAGGAGAAGGAAATGTCGATAGAAGAACAAGTTAACGAAGGCATCAAAGAGGCCATGAAGTCTCGTGACAAGATAAAGCTCGAGGCGTTGCGCAATATCAAGAAGGTTATACTCGAAGCCAAGACCAAACCGGGTGCCGGCGGAGAGATAGACGACGCCGCTTGCCTGAAGCTCATACAGAATCTGGCCAAACAAAGCACCGAATCGGCCGCCATATACAAAGAGCACGGCAGGGAGGAGCTTTATATGCAAGAGAGCGGCCAGTTAGAGGTGCTCAACTCATTCTTGCCGGCGAAGCTCACCGATGAGGAGCTTACCGCTGCACTCAAAGAGATAATAGCAAGGACCGGAGCATCGTCTATGAAAGAGATGGGTAAGGTGATGGGTGTGGCGAGCAAAGAGCTGGCGGGCCGCACCGACGGAAGTGCCATATCGGCGAAAGTCAAAGAGTTGCTCGGATAATAAATAGGTCGTATTATAGGGATCGGCAGACATTGTCTGCCGATCCTTTTTGTGATGATATGCGGCGTGTTTTTAGTTTTGTCGCCGGTATATCCGCCAAAGCGTATGAAAGGGATAATTTTATGACTACGAAAGAAAAGATAATATCGTTTGTTTGGCAACACCTGTTGCTACTCGTATCGTTGTATATGATGACGTTAGGTGTAGTGCTCTGTGTGAAATCGTGTTTGGGGAGCAGTGTCATATCCTCCTTGCCGTTCGTCTTCTCATTGGCTGGAGCTACAGGCGCCGTTCCGGCATGGACTATAGGCGGCTACACTATTGCCATGAACTTCGTGCTGGTGTTTTGTCAGATTATCATACTGCGAAAGAGATTCGACCCCATGCAGTTGTTTCAGTTAGCCATAGGGTTTGTGTTCGGTTGGCTGATAGACGTAAATATGTTCCTGACCTCCGGTATAGAATGTTCCGGTCTGTTATCGCAGTCGCTCGTTCAGCTCGCAGGGTGCACGGTCATGGGCATAGGTATCGCTTTCGAGGTCAGATGCGGGTCGGTGACAATGCCGAGCGAGGGGATATCCATAGTTATCAGTCAAGTGACGCATCGCCCTTTCGCCAAGGTCAAGATAGCGGTCGATACTACTCTCGTGTGTCTCGCCGTCGCCGGATGCTACATCTTCTTCGGAAGCTGGCAATGGAACGTCATAGGCATCGGAACTATATTCGCCATGATATACGTAGGGCTTGTGGTGAGGTTCGTATCGCCGCATTTGGGGTGGTTCGACCGTTTATTGGCTTATATTCCCGGATTCAGGCGTTATCTGTTCGGGTTGGCGCGGCTCGTATATCGTTTCGGCGATAGCTCGAAAAGATGAACGGCTGTTTGATATGCCGGAGATTATAGGGATATAATATGAAATCGGTCTGTTCGCTTTGTTGAACAGACCGATTTGGTTATATCACCGAATACCGGTAAGCGATACTATTACACCAACCCGGAGAAGCCCATAAACGCCATGGCTAATATGCCGGCGGTAAGAAGAGCTACCGGCACACCTTTCATGGCTTTGGGCAGGTCGGCCAGTTCGAGCCGTTCTCTCAATCCGGCGAACAGTACCATAGCCAAAGTGAAGCCTATTGCCGTAGAGACGGCGAAAGTTACCGATTCGAGCAGGTTGTACTCTTTCTGCACCAACAGTATAGCCACACCGAGCACGGCGCAGTTGGTGGTAATCAGAGGCAGGAATATGCCGAGCGCCTGATAGAGCGCAGGACTCATCTTCTTGAGTATGATCTCCACCATCTGCACGAGGGCGGCTATCACGAGTATGAACGCTATTGTCTGCAAGAAGCCTATGCCGAGCGGTTCGAGCACGTAATACTGAATTAGGTAGGCCGCTATGGACGATATCGCCATAACGAAAGTTACGGCCGCACCCATCCCCAACGAGGTCTCCACCTTACTCGACACCCCGAGGAAAGGACATATCCCGAGGAACTGAGCGAGCACGATATTGTTGACGAATATCGAGGCTATTATGATTGCTAAATATTCCATTCTTTATCTTATTTTAGCCGTTGCCTTGTTGAACAATACCATCAGATAGCCCAGCGCTATGAACGCACCCGGCGCCAATACGAACACCAACATGCCGTAAGGTTGCAGAGCTTCTATCTTGTAGCCGAATACCGATGCACTTCCCAGAAATTCGCGCACCGTACCGAGCAATGTCAGCGATATGGTGAAGCCTATGCCTATGCCTGCACCGTCGAGCGCCGATTTGAATATGCTATTCTTGGATGCGAACGCTTCGGCACGTCCGAGAATGATACAGTTTACGACGATTAGCGGGATGAACACCCCGAGCGTTTCATATATGGCCGGAACGTATGCCTCCATGAAGAGCTGCAACAGCGTCACCAAGGTGGCTATCACCACTATGAACGCGGGTATGCGCACCTTGTCGGGAATGACGTTCTTTATGACGGATATCACTATGTTGGAGAGAATCAGAACGAACATAGTCGCCAGCCCCATGCTCATGCCGTTTATCGACGATGTGGTCGTTCCCAATGTGGGACACATGCCCAAAAGGAGCGCGAACGTGGGGTTCTCTTTAACGAAGCCTTTTGTAAATACTTGTAAATTAGTCATTTCTTACTTAATATAAGATTTCATTTCTTCGTAAGCACGCTTAACGGCGTCAGTAAATGCACGCGACGATATGGTAGATGCCGTTATGGCGTCCACGTCTCCGGCACCGTCTTTCTTGACGCCGAGACGGAACGTTGCGGGGTTCTTGCCCTCGAACTGTCTGGAGAAGTCCGATTTGCTCTTGTCTATCTTGTCTCCGAGGCCCGGGGTCTCCGAATGGGATATGACCGAGGTGCCGCAGATCGTGCCGTCGGGCTTGAAGCCGACCATTATGCGGATAGTGCCGCCGAACCCTTTCTTGGAGAATGTCTCTATGGCATATCCCGTAATTTCGTTACCGGTTACGGCTTTGTATATCTTCATCTTGTCGCCGTCCACATCTTTCACTTCGGGGTTCTCCACCCGGTCGAACGAAGGTAACACCTCCGATATGGCCGCAGTGGTCTTGGCCTGTTTGGCCGCGTCGATCGGATCTTTGGTAAGTTCGTATATGCCGCCTATCGCCGCGGAGCATATCAGTGTGATGAGAAACAGTACCATCACCATGTTTTTCAATGACGATTTCATAACCTTACGCTTTTTTAGTCACCGTTTTGCCGAAGCGTTTGGGGTGAGAGTATTTGTTAATAAGAGGCACCGCCGCATTCATTATGAGTATTGCGAAAGAAATTCCTTCCGGATATGCGCCCCATGTACGTATCAATATGGTTATCAGGCCTATGCCGGCTCCGTAAAAGAGCATGCCGCCCTTTGTCATCGGCGAGGTCACGTAGTCTGTTGCCATATATATAGCTCCGAGCAACGCGCCGCCCGTGAGCAGGTGGAAGAGCGGATCTACGAAATGTTCGGGATCTATGAGCCACAATATGCCGCTGAATATGAACATAGTGCCGAGCACATACACCGGCACGCGCCATGTTATCACGCGACGCACCAAAAGGTATATGAAGCCGAGAATAAGCGCGAAAGCGGCTATCTCGCCCATAGATCCGGCCATGTTACCGAGCAACATGTCGGAGTACGAGAACTGCGGCATTACCTCCGAGAGGCTCTGATGATTCTTTACCGCCTCTTTTACCACTGCCAGCGGTGTAGCGCCGGATGTGCCGTCGAGGGCGGCGGGGTGGTAGAAAGTGGTCATCTGCACCGGGAACGATATGAGCAAGAAGACGCGGCCCACCAATGCCGGGTTGAAAGGGTTGCGTCCCAAGCCGCCGAACGACATCTTACCCACGCCTATGGCTACTATGGAGCCTAACACCACTATCCACCAAGGCACAGCCGGCGGCAGGTTGAATGCCAGCAGGAAGCCGGTGAGAGCGGCCGAGTAGTCCCAAAGGGTATTTTCGCGTCCCAGCATGAAACGTGTGATTAGATACTCGGTGGCAAGACACGTCACTATCGCTATGGCGGCTATAATCAAGGCATTGAAGCCGTAGAATATCACCGACACGATAAAAGCGGGTATCAGCGCTATTATCACATCGCACATGAGCCTCTGGGTGGAATTGCCCGAGTGGATATGAGGCGACGGCGATACAACCAATTTTTTCTCCATTATATCTATTGTTTTTATTTACAGGGTTAGGATTTACGGGCACGCATTATCTTCATTACCTCGGTCTTGGCCAATCGGATATAGTCTAACAGAGGTATGCGTGCAGGACAGGTGAACGAGCATGAACCGCATTCTATACAGTCGTACGGGTGAAGCGATTCTGTCTCGGCTATCCTGCCTTTTTTCGTCATGGCGTTGATGAGGTAGGGTTCCAATCCCATAGGGCATACCGATACGCACTTGCCGCACCGTATGCAGGGGCCGGCCTCGGAGCGCGTCGACTCGCTCGCGTCCATGAGCAGAACGCCCGACGTGCCTTTGGTGACACTGCCGTCGAGATTGCAGATTGCACGTCCCATCATAGGGCCGCCGCCTATAGCTTTGCCTACGCTTTCGTTCATTCCGCCGCAATAGTCGATGAGCGCCCGCAGAGGGGTTCCCACACGCACCAACAGGTTACGCGGAGAGGCGAGCGGTTTGCCGGTCACCGTAACTACCCGCTCGAAGAGAGGCTTGCGTTTTACTACCGCCTCGTATACTGCCAATGCCGTGCCTGCGTTCTGTACTACCGCGCCGGTATCTATAGGGAGGGCTCCCGAGGGCACCTGACGCCCCACTACGGCGTCGATGAGCTGTTTTTCGCCGCCCTGCGGGTATTGTACCTTTAGAGGCACTACCTCTATGGATACACCTTTGTGTGCCGCGGCCTTTTCGCCGAGCAGTCTTATGGCGTCGGGTTTGTTGTTCTCTATGCCTATGAACGCCTTATCCACCGACAAAGCCCTGCACAGCAACTCCACGCCCGTCAACAGTTCGTCGGGACGCTCGAGCATCACCCTGTGGTCGGCAGTGAGATATGGCTCGCACTCCACACCGTTTATTATAAGGAATTCGGCTTTCTTACCCGGGGGCACCGATAGTTTTACCTGCGTGGGAAACGTCGCGCCGCCCATGCCTACTACACCGGCCACAGCCACCGCGTCTATGATGGCTTTGGCATCGAGGTCGGGGAGCTCTGTGGCGTCGCGCAATATGTTTTCGTTCCACTCGTCGCCCTCCACGGCTATAGTGACCGAGGGTTTGCGTACCCCCGACGCGTCCGGCTGGGCGTCTACCGCTACCACGGTGCCGCTCACAGACGAGTGTATGTTAGACGAGACGAAACCGCTGGCCGTGCCTATAAGGTCGCCCACCTTCACCTTGTCGCCTTTGGCTACGCACGGCTGGGCGGGAGCGCCTATATGTTGCGAGAGCGGTATTATCACCTTCTCGGGCAGAGGCATCGCCTCGATGGGGGCTCCTTTACTGATCTTGTTGTCGTTAGGATGAATACCTCCTATTTTGAATGTCTTCAACATATCTGATCGCTTATTTTTCATCGACCGTTTCTTTCGTAAAGCCCGGTGCGGACGAACTTGTCCTTATTGCGGGCGGGAGACGGTCGAAGGGAAATTCAATATTTATTGCATCGTCGCATTCTCCGTAGCTGGCTGTGACCTCTTCGCTTTGACGGGCTCGGGTGAGCTCTTGGGGGCTGCGGGTTCGTCCGTCTTGACGGGACGCGGCGGGAAATTGACCTCGTGTATTGCACCGGTGGGGCATTCTACGACGCACTTGCGGCACAAGCGGCATTTGTAAGAGTCGATGTAAGCCAGATTGTTTTCCAACGTGATGGCCTCGAACGGACATGTTTTGACGCACTTGCCGCAACCTATGCAACCAACGGTACAAGCCTTGCGGGTTATGGCGCCTTTGTCTTTGTTGACGCACGATACGAATACGCGGCGCGATTTGGGGCCCTTTTTGCGTAACTCTATAATAGTTTTGGGACAAGCCTTGACACACTTGCCGCAGGCGGTACACTTCTCGTCGTCCACTACGGGAAGTCCTGTCTCGGGGTCCATCGAAAGGGCGCCGAAAGCGCATACGGCAACACAGTCGCCGAAACCTACGCAACCGAACAAACAGCCCGTTTCGCCCGCATAGAGCGATGCGGCCACTGCACAACTGCTCACCCCGTCGTATTTGTTGGTACGGGGCCGTACGTCACAGCTGCCCGAGCAACGCACTACCGCCACTTCGGGTTCTTTCTCCTCAGCCACGCGGCCCAAATATTCGGCTATGGCTTTCATGGTGGCGGCACCTCCCACGGGACATGCCAACCCCTCCATGGAGTCTGCCTTGACTAACGCCGAGGCGAGACCGCGGCAACCGGGGAAGCCGCAACCGCCGCAGTTGGCACCCGGCAACATCTTCTCCACGTCGTCGATACGCGGATCTTCCCAAACATGGAATTTTTTAGCCACAAAATAGAGGGCGACTGCCGACAGTATGCCTAAGACGCATAGTGTCAGGACAGTAAAAATCAACGTTTCGTTCATTTATCCTTTATAATGAGTTATTTTAATATCGACTTTTTGCGCTATCGAGCGCCTAAAGATAAACAAAATAAGCATATATACCGCTACGACAGCCAAAGAAATCGCCGCCGAAACACCCTCCGATACTCCGTAACTTACGAGTAACGCGAGTGTTACGATACATAATGCCAATGGAACGATATAACACATCGTAACAGCCAGCATGCCGGAACGTCCGGTTATGGATAGGTGTACTCTCTCTCCCACGTCGTATTTTTCTCCGTCCGGGGCCGTCACATCCATCACCCGTACCGCGCTGTCGAGCGATGACAGGCACTGTCCGCGCGCATGACAGGCGGCACACGCCGAATTCGATACTATCTCCACTTTCAGAGCCCTTCCGTTCACCGAGGAGACGACACCTTCGTGTTCTATTACATCCATTGTATCAATATCTTACTATCAAGGGCATGCAGCGGTCGCGTGTCAGCGTCATTCTCGAAAGCGACACTATCGGCGGCAACTGATGTCGTTTGTACTCGTTTATTTTGAGCATCTTGTCTATCCATACCACGGTATCGACCGGGACGTCGCATTCGGCCGCGCAATCCATCACCGACATGTTCTCCTCTATAAGGCAATATAGCACCGAGTCGAGCACGTCGTATGCGGGAAGCGAGTCGCTGTCTTTCTGTCCCTCGCGCAGTTCGGCCGACGGCGCCTTCTCCATTATAGACATGGGGATTATTTCGCCGTTGCGGTTTATGTATTCTGCCACGTCGTACACCTCTGTCTTATAGAGGTCGCCCAATATGGACAACGCTCCGTTGGTGTCGCCGTAGAGGGTGCCGTAACCCATTGCCGCTTCGCTCTTGTTGGTGGTGTTGAGCACCAAGGTGTCGAATTTGTTCGATACGGCCATCAGCAACATGCCTCTTATGCGCGACTGCATATTCTCCTCGGCCACCGAGAACGGAGCGTCTCCGAACAACGGCGCGAGAGTGTCGAGCGATGCGGAGAAGACATCCTCTATAGGGAGCTTTTCGCACTTTATACCTAAATTAGCGGCTAACTGCAGCGAGTCGCTGACCGACCCCTCGGACGAATAGCGCGACGGCATAGTGACACCCTGCACGCACTGCGGACCTAACGCCTCTACGGCAATGGCGGCCACCACGGCGGAGTCGATACCTCCCGACAGCCCTATGGTGGCCCGTTTGAATCCGCTTTTTGCGAAATAGTCCCTTGTGGCCGTAACCATGGCCCTGTAGGCATGACGGGTGCGGGCGCTCTTGCCGTCTACGGGCAGGGGGCGTTTGAAAAGCCCGGTGAAACCGTGTCTGTTGTCGAAGTCGATTATGACGCTGTCTTCGACGAAGTTTTTCATTTTTAGCAACATAGTGCCATCCTTGTCGAACACCATAGAGCCGCCGTGGTAGACGGTATCGACGCTTCCGCCAACTATTCCGCACGATACGATGGGCGTTTTAAGGGTGCGGGCGAGGGCGGAGTAGTTCTCGGCATCCTCCTCTATTATGGAGTGAGCGAAACGTTTGGCCGCCAAGTGTACGATAAGGTCGGGCGATGTCTCTTCCGACGAGAAACAATCGAGAGTATCTATGAATTGTATGTCGTCGCCAATAACCACCAATATGTCGCCGTGTTCCGTCTTTATCGTATATTGCGGCATGCCGTCGTCCGGCGCGTCGAACCCGGGAGCGTCCATTCCCGAAAAACGTCCCGCCTCGTCGCGGCTGAGCGGCATGGCTTTGGAGAAACAGTCGGCCATCTTTCCGCCGGCCACCACGCATACCGAGTCGAACACATCGTCGCCGTCGCCGGTGGGCATGCCTATGAGCGACATGCAGGCACGGCCTCCCTCCGCATCGGCTATATCCGACAAGGCCGACATGCAACGGTCGGTGAAGTCGGGATGCGATACCAAATCGAAAAGCGGCGCCCCCGAGAGGGCCAACTCGCCGAAAAGTACGAGATCGGCTCCCTGAACGGATGCGGCTGCAAGCCTGTCTATGATCTTGTCACGATTGGCGGCCACATCGCCTGCGGTGGGGTTTATCTGACAAATGGCAATTTTCATAATGCACGGGTTTTAATATACAAATATAACTCGTTTATCGTGACGGAGCAAAAATATTCGTATTAATGTCGATTGGTGTTGCAGATACTTGTTTATTGTATATTTTTGCAGATACTACATATAACTACCACTATGAGAAACCTTGCTCTCTTCGCCGTTTTAGCGACGGCGATACTCGTTTGCGGATGCGGCCGGCAATCGCAGAAGCCCTATAACGAGGGTATAAACATAATTCCTACGCCTGTGGAGCTTACGCGTCATGCCGGGGCTTTCACTCTTAAAAGATCTACGCGCATATCGGCGGACAGTTCGCTCGATATCGTCGCGGACTACTTTTCTGCCAAGATGAGTCGCGCTACGGGGTACGCTTTAGGTCGTGGCGTGGCGGCTTCCGATGTCATACGCATGGTGGTGGATACTACGCTCGACGTGCCGTCGCCGGAGGGTTATACGCTCGAAGTGTCGCCCGAAGCCGTCACGGTTACCGGCAAGAGCGCACAGGGCCTTTTCTACGGGATGCAGACGTTCCTGCAACTGTTGCCTGCCGAGATAGAGTCTCCCGCGAGGGTCGGCGGCATGGAGTGGACGGCGCCGTCGGTGACCGTTCGCGATTATCCCCGTTTCGCCTACCGCGGCATGATGCTTGATGTTACCCGTCACTACAACGACGTCGACTTCATCAAGAAACAGTTGGACGTGCTGGCGATGTTCAAGATAAACCGTTTCCACTGGCATCTTACCGACGACCAGCTATGGGCTGTGGAGATAAAAAAATATCCCGAGCTGACGCGCATAGGTTCGGTAAGGCACGAGCAGGACGGAACGGTTCATGAGGGTTATTTCACTCAGGAGCAGATAAAAGAGGTGGTGGCCTATGCCGGCGAACGTTTCATAGAGGTGATTCCCGAGATAGAGTTGCCCGGTCATGCGCTGGCCGCGCTTTCGGCATACCCGCAATATTCATGTACCGGAGGCCCTTTCACCCATCGTCTGGTGTGGGGCGTGGAGCCGGACATATTCTGTGCAGGCAAAGACGAGACGTTCGCATTCCTTGAGGATATTCTTACAGAGATAGCCGCTCTTTTCCCTGGCAGATATATACACATAGGCGGCGACGAGTGTCCGCGCGACCGCTGGATGGAGTGTCCCGATTGCCGGGCGCGTATGAAGTCCGAGGGGTTGGGGAGTCCGGCCGAGTTACAGAGCTATTTCGTGCGCCGTATAGAAAAACATGTTAATTCTTTAGGCAAACAGATAATAGGCTGGGACGAGATACTGGAGGGCGGTATCGACCCGTCGGCCACAATACTGTCGTGGCGCGGAACCGAGGGTGGCGTAGAGGCTGCCCGTTCGGGGCACGACGTTATAATGGCCCCCGGCGAGTGGTTGTATATCGACAAATATCAGGGCGCTCCCGAGGTTGAGCCGGTATCCATAGGGGGGTATCTCCCGTTGGAGAAGGTCTATTCGTTCGACCCCATGCCCGAGGGGCTGACGCCCGAGGAGGAGAGCCATGTGATAGGCGCGCAGGCCAATGTGTGGACCGAATACATGTATGAGCCGGGTGCTCCGGAATACTTTATATATCCGCGCATACTCGCCGTGGCAGAGATAACGTGGAGCCCCGCATCGCGCAAGGATTACGCCGACTTCTCTCGACGCATAGACGGTGCGCTCGTTCGCCTCGACGGGCACGGTATAGGTTATCACGTTCCTATGCCCGAGGGTCCGCTCTCCGACCGCATGGTATTCGTTGACAGTATCGCCCTCGGCTTTGGTAATACTCGCGACTATCCGATGGTTTATACCGTAGACGGCACCGTGCCCGACGTAAACTCCGACATATACACGGATTCTTTGCGTTTTACCGATAATACGTCTCTTAAGATAGCCACTCTGTTGCCCTCCGGTAAGACAGGTAGGGTTCGTGAGATAGATATCGTACGCGAGGCACTGTCTCCTGCTTCGGATGCCGGTACCGAGCCGGGCGTCGTTTCGCGCACTGCACGCGGATTGTTTATCGACACGGTAGCCATGAAAGATGCCGAGTGGAGCGAGCCGCAGATTGTCGACGGCTTCATGAAAGGCAGGGTGGAAAGCCTCGACTACAAGAATCCGGGTGTCACTGTCTACGAAGGCTTTTTCGAGGTGCCGGTCGATGGCGTTTATACCGTATTCACCGATCAATATCTGTTGTACGTAGATGGCAAACCGCTTATAGTCAACGACGGAGTCACCGCTATACGCCACGGTCTCAATAAGAAGACGATGGCTCTCGAAGCGGGACGTCACAAATTCGTACTCGTTGTCAACAACCGTATAGTAGGCGGGTGGCCTTACACATGGAGTCATGCCACATTCTATTATATAGCGCCCGGCACTGACAAACCGATAGACATACGTCGCACGGAGCTGTCGCACTAAAAGAGTATTTATGATCGGCTTTATGTGTCGGTTGTTTTACTATGGGTTTAGCTAACCGGCTCTTGTTTTTGATGTGCTGTTTGTCGCTGTTTTCGTCGGAGTATTACGCTTTTGCGGGTATGCTGTATTTGGTGTTTGCGAGTCTATAATTCTCTTTTGGCTTTGTGGTATGCGCATTAGTCGAACTTCTTGCCCGGATGGGATAGAAGCGATTACCTATAAATTATGACGAGAGATAAGGGGGCTTCTTGTCGTATTTTGTCCGGTGTTAAAAGGGGGCGGAGCCTGCGGGGCAGGGATTTCACGTATGTCCTGAGGGACGGAGCCTGCGGGGGACCGCGCTTCGCGTGACGCTCTTTTGATTCGTGGCGATGATTTAAGCGGAAAGGTTTTATGATTGCTGGAACTTACGCGGGCCTCCGATGGGGGAGATTTCTGCCCACCGCGAGGTGCGGCCCGCTCATCCCTCGTTCCTCGGGATTTAACGGCGGAATTGTGTTTGATTGCCCTCGCTTCGCTCGGGCTTTCTGCTGTGCATGTACGCCTTACGGCGTGTATGAATCTGCTTGTTCGGATTTATGCCCCTCACTTCGCTCGGGCAAGTACGATTTGCGGCGTTTGGGTTGGT
The DNA here is from genome assembly GCA_910588925.1 of uncultured Rikenellaceae bacterium. GTDB lineage: Bacteria > Bacteroidota > Bacteroidia > Bacteroidales > Rikenellaceae > CASDZP01. Next base: position 387 of record CAJURV010000059.1, on the reverse strand, counting down.
CGTGGTTAGGCAACGTTCTGTGCCTTGTCTTTTGCAGTTGTGTTTAGTGTAGTTGGAAATTTATTAGCGTTTCTGCTTAAGTCTCGTTTGTTTTTGTTGGGTGCGTTTTTGTATTGCTCGCGTGGATGCATCCCCTTCGGGGACGCGTTAGGGATTTTATAGGTTAGGGTCGTACGTGGAGGAAGTTTTCGTGAAGTTTGGGAAGTACGCGATCTCTGAACGCATGAATTGTCGGGTTGTGTGCGCGAGGTTCGGTTAACGTGGGGCTGCTTCCGTCGCTTTTTAGCCACAAAAATCGCCGATCCCGTTCGTGAGCCATCCTCACGTACGGGGAGTACGCTCCGGAGGCGCACGACCGCGATCGACGATTTTTGAGGTCTAAAAAAC
>CAJURV010000058.1 GCA_910588925.1 uncultured Rikenellaceae bacterium | reverse complement strand
TAGCAAAACCTTCGGCCCTTTTTTTATTACGGCTATCCGCACTTGGAGTGGCCGCACGATGTGCAGACGAGGCAACCCTCTTGATAGACGAGGGATTCTTCGCCGCATTCGGAGCATTTTTTCGTTGTCTTGGTGCCGGAGGGGATGTATTTGGCAAGTGCCCTCGACACACCGTTCTTCCATGTGTTGATGGACTCTATGTCGAAGTGCAGGGACGACACAAGGGTCACCACGTGGAGTATGGGCATACCGTTACGCAACACGCCCGATATGAGCTTGGCGTAGTTCCAGAACGTCTCGTCGAACAGACGAGATATGCCGCCGATGGTATTACGATAGCCGTACTTGTCTTCATACTGGAAATCGTAACGTTTGGAGCCGTCCTCCTCGCGCACCTTTATGATAACGCCTTTGTTGATACGCTTGGGGATGTAGAGGGCGTCCTCCTCTATCTTACCGGTAAATATCTCGTAGGGGCGTCCGTCGTATATGCCTACGAATGCGATCCAGTCCTCTTTACCGTTCTTGAAACGTACGACATCGGCCTGCAGCTCCTTGGGGCGTTTGAGGGGATGCGGATCTTCGGCCTTCTTCTTATCTGCGGCCACAAGCACACCGTCGCGCGAACCGTCGCGATATACGGTGACACCCTTGCAACCGCTCTCCCATGCCGTTTCGTAAACCTTGGCGACCATCTCTTCGGTTATGTCGCGGGGGAGATTGACCGTAACCGATATGGAGTGGTCTACCCACTTCTGCATGGCGCCCTGCATCTTGACCTTGGCAACCCAGTCTATATCGTTGGAGGTAGCCTTGTTGTAGGGCGACTTGGCAACCAAAGCCTCTATCTCCTCATTGCTCATGGCCGACACCTGTTCGCGGGTCAGACCTTGCGTGGCGGCCCACACTATGAACTTGTGGTGGAATACGTAGTACTCCTCCCATGAGTCGCCCACCTCGTCTACAAACGTGATGTTGACCGATTTGTCGTTGGGGTTGACCTTGCGGCGACGCTTATAGAAAGGCATGAACACCGGCTCTATCCCCGATGTGGTCTGGCTCATGAGGCTCGTGGTGCCCGTGGGCGCTATTGTGAGCATGGCAATGTTGCGACGGCCGTATTTTACCATGTCGGCATAAAGGGCGGGATCCTCCTTGCGTATGCGTTCTATCATGGGATTGCCCTTTTCGCGTTCGGCGTCGTATATCTTGAACGGGCCGCGCTCCTTAGCCAACTCCACAGACGCGCGATAGGCCTCTATAGCTAAGGTTTTCTGAACCTTGACTGCGAAATCTATAGCCTCGTCGGTACCATATATGTAACCCAAAGCGGCCAACATGTCGCCCTCGGCAGTGATACCCAGACCGGTACGACGTCCCTGCAAAGCCTTCTCGCGTATCTTGCCCCACAGTTCGCGTTCCACACGACGCAGATCGTCGCCCTCGGGATCGGATTCGATCTTGGCTATGATGGCCTCCACCTTCTCGAGCTCGAGATCTATGATGTCGTCCATCATGTGCATGGCCATCGCTATATGTTTCTTGAACTTGTCGAAGTCGAACGAAGCCTCTTTGGTGAAAGGCTTGTCGACATAGCCGTACAGGTTTATCGCCAGAAGACGGCAACTGTCGTAGGGACAGAGGGGTATCTCACCGCACGGGTTGGTCGATACGGTTCTGAAACCGAGGTCGGCATAACAGTCGGGCACCGATTCGCGTATTATGGTGTCCCAGAAAAGAACGCCCGGCTCGGCCGATTTCCATGCGTTGTGTATAATCTTCTTCCACAAAGCCTGTGCGTCTATCTCCTGCTTGATGCCCGGCTCCGCAGCGTCTATGGGGAACTGCTGACGGTACTTCTTACCCGCACGGGCGCACTTCATGAATTCGTCGTCTATCTTGATGGAGATGTTGGCTCCGGTGACCTTGCCGGTCTCTACCTTGGCGTCTATGAAGTGCTCGGCGTCGGGATGCTTTATCGACAACGAGAGCATCAGGGCGCCTCTGCGTCCGTCCTGCGCCACCTCGCGGGTAGAGTTGGAGTAACGTTCCATGAAAGGCACTATACCAGTAGAGGTGAGCGCGCTGTTGAGCACGGGAGTGCCGGAAGGACGCAGATGGGAGAGATCGTGCCCTACCCCGCCGCGACGTTTCATCAACTGAACCTGCTCCTCGTCTATGCGTATTATGCCGCCGTAGGAGTCGGCCGGACCGTCATGGCCTATAACGAAACAGTTCGATAGCGAGGCTATCTGCATGTTGTTGCCTATGCCGGTCATGGGCCCCCCCTGAGGGATTATGTACCTGAAACCGTCGATCAGAGGCTTGATTTGCGAGGCAGACAGAGGATTGGGATATTTCTCCTCTATACGCGCTATCTCCGAGGCGATACGGTCGTGCATCATATCGGGCGAATCCTCGTAGATGTGTCCGAACGAGTCCTTGAGCGCATACTTACTGACCCATACGGTAGCGGCCAAATCGTCTCCGCCGAAGTAATCCTTCGACTTCGATACGGCCTCCTCATAAGAATATTCCTTCATTTTCAATGTAGGTTTTTAGATGCCGTTCACGAACTTTCCGACTCGGGCGAATCCCTGAACGGCGACATCGTTAATCTTTATTGACGAGGACAAAATTACAACAAAAAAACAGCCGTCCTGACAAAAGTTATCAACAAATTGTCAATCCGTTCAGTATGAGGAGGTGACACTGCACCACAACCACAACACACTAACACCTAACATCTTACATAATCCATAGCAACGCTTACCCGCTCTATCTGGCCGCCCAGCGGAGGCGTCATCTTGGATATCTTGACGCTCATGGATTCTATCGCCGGAAAAGCTCCGGCAAGGCTCGCGAGGATTCTGTCGGCGACGTTCTCGAGAATGTCGGAGGTTATCTCCATTTCGCGTTTGACCACCCCGTAGACGTCGAGATAGCTTACCGTGTCGGCGACATTGTCCGACGAGGCGGCAACCGTGGCATCGACGGTGAATTTAAGGTCTACGATGAAGCGGTTGCCTACGATCTTCTCCTGTTCGTAGCATCCGTGAAAAGCGTAGAACTCCATATTCTCTAACTCTATGACCGTTTTTTTCATCGCGATATTCAATTTTGGACCGAATGTTTTCACAAAGCTATACAATTATCTTAACTTTGCATAAGATAAACGACAAGTCTCCTGCAATGCGATACGCGGCTTCGCTCCCGGAAACTTCGCCCCGGCAATATCGAAACGGTTTTTATATTGTCCCCGGCACGATTATCTTTGTATGATTAGAGTATCAACCAAATACGTACCGTTATGAAACTATCCGGAATCGTTTTGTCGGCATTAGCCATCGCAGTAGCGGCACCTGTGTCGGCACAATCCACTATCGGCGTAAAACAGATGGTCAACCCTGTCATAATCCCACAGACCACCGTTCACGTTACCCTCACCGTCAAACGCGAACATATAGCAAAGGGGCCTTACGCCAAATACGCACAGCAATATTTAGGCATAGCCGCTCCGCTCAACGACAAGACCACCTATACCATACTCGGCGCGGAGCTTTCATGGTCCGATCGCACCGTCCCCGCCGAAGCCACGCCTCTTGCAGGAACAAAGCCTGTGGCCGACAGCGGCATAAACAAGCCTCTCTTCTCCGATGTGAGCCTCGACCCTATAGTCTATACAGCCGCCTCCGGCCTCGACGAGTCGCGCATGTCTGTCAAAGAGAAGAGCCTCGATAGGATGGCAGCCGATGCCGCCGATGCCATATTCACCTTACGCCGCCGCCGTTTCGACCTCGTGACTGGAGAATTCGGCGAAAATGTATTCGGTGCCGGGCTTCCCGCCGCCATAGAGGAGATGGCGCGCATAGAGGACAACTATCTGTCGCTTTTCACCGGCAAGAAGAATACCTATATATATAATGTAACGTTGGACGTAACCCCGGCGGCCGAACCAGGCAATACGGTGGTATGCAGATTCTCTGAGACGGGAGGCGTGGTAGACCGTTCCGATCTCTCCGGTGAACCCATAATGCTCAACATAACGGCCGGTGCGCCCTACAACGCCATAGAGGGCCGCAACGCAGGTAAAAGCACCGTATATCTGACATTGCCGCGCATCGCCTCGTGCAAGTTGTTCAACGGCATGAACCTGCTTACCGAAAGAGAGATACCCATGTTGCAGTCGGGAACCGTAATAGAGGCTGTCAATGCACGATAGGGGAGAACAATCTACGGAGCGTCCGCCGTTTTTCATGCGCTACAAGGGCGAGCTATACGACCTTAGCGGCCATACAGTCATGGGTATCGTAAACCTTACCCCCGACTCGTTTCACGCACCCTCGCGCGCAGCCACGGACAGGCAGATAATAGAGGCCGTAGGCAAACATATCGACGGAGGAGCGCAAATCATAGACATAGGCGGCTATTCGTCGCGTCCGGGAGCCGACGAGGTAGACCCCAAGCTCGAGACGTTCAACATACTCTGGGGCATAGAGCGCATAAAATCCGCATTCGGAGAGAATATGCCCGTATCCATAGACACGTTCCGGGCATCGGTGGCGCGTAAGGCCGTAGAGCACTACGGTGCCGTCATCGTCAACGATATAACGGCAGGAGAGGGCGACCCGGAGATGTTGGACGTGGTGGCCGAATACAAGCTGCCGTATATAGCCATGCACATGCGCGGAACGCCGGCAACCATGCAAAGCATGACCGACTACGACGACGTAGTCGGAGAGGTGATCGACTACTTCTGCCGAAGGATGGAGCTTTTCGAAGAAAAAGGGGTGGAGGATGTGATAATAGACCCCGGGTTCGGTTTCGCCAAAACGGCAGAACAGAATTTCGAGTTGCTAAGGCGGCTCGACGAGTTCGGCTTGTTCCGCAGGCCCGTTTTAGCGGGTCTGTCACGCAAATCAATGATATGGCGTACTCTCGGCGGCACCCCGGCCGACGCACTTACAGGCACCGTGGCCCTCAACTGGGCGGCCCTCGAGAGAGGGGCCAACATACTCCGGGTACACGACTCGCGCGAGGCTTCCGAGACGATAAAGCTTTTCGAGGCTATGCAAAAAACGGCAAACGACTGATTATTATGGATTTCTTCTCGCTGAAAATAACCGACCTCATCGACATTCTGATAGTAGGCGTGCTCATGTATCAGATATACAAGATGATAAAGGGCACCAACGCATTTTCCATATTTATAGGTATCTTCATATTCTACATGTTCTGGATAACGGTACGCGCTTTCAAGATGGAGCTTTTATCGTCTATCATGGGACAGATAATAGGTGTCGGCGTCATAGCTCTGATCATAGTGTTTCAGCAAGAAATAAGGCGGCTTCTGATCTATTTCGGCAACCGCTACTTCTCCAAATTCGGTCGCCTCGGCGGCTCTCTCGGCGGCGACGAAAGCGGCTATATCGACGAGATAGTGACCGCATGCGAAAACATGTCGGCCGGACGCGTAGGTGCGCTCATAGTATTCACGCGACGGAGCAACCTCAATTTCATACAGGACACCGGCGACGTTATCAACGCCAAAATATCGCACCGCCTCATAGAGACCATATTCTTCAAGAACTCGCCCCTGCACGACGGCGCCATGATAATAAGCAACGGTCGCATATCGGCCGCACGTTGCGTGTTGCCCCAAACCGAACGTAACGACATACCCGCCTCGCTCGGAATGCGTCACCGTGCCGCCATAGGAGTCAGCGAACTGACGGATGCCGTGGTGGTGGTGGTCTCCGAACAAACCGGCCGCATAACATACGTAGACAAAGGGGTGCTCTACTCCAACCTTTCGGCAGTGGTGCTCAAGGAGAAGCTCGTGAAGATATAGGCGAGGCGATGCCGAGGAGAGAGATGCAATACTCGCATTCATGCTTGTGACGGTCATTATGATATCCGATCGGAGATAATAGAAATTCATATTAGCGGTTGGCGAGGCGGGAGTGTGCTATAAAACGCCCTGAAGGCATGCGCATTAGCTGAAGCCGCCCGGCACGGGTGCCGCTCACATAATAACGACAAGTAATCGACCGAACAGAGGTTGGGAAACTCCCAGGCGAGCAAGTCACATCACTTTATCCTCAAAGGCATGCGCATTAACCGCAAGTCGCAGGCATGTTAGCCCGTGTACCCAGCCGGGGGCCGCAGGGCGCAGAACTTTTTCGGTAAGCCGAGCGCAATGAAACGAAGTTTCGATTGCCGATGCGGGAAAAAGTGCGCGAAGCGGAGTTTTTTAGACCTCGGAAATCGTCGGTTGATAAAGACACAGCAAAAAACGCTCATATTTAGGCTTATAATATGAAAACTATCAGGGGGCATCTGATCAAATGTAAAGCCGATTCAAGAGAGGTATCTATATCCTTTTAATTATAACTCTTTTACACCTTGATTGCAAAACTATTTTCGTATATTTGCAAAAGTATGAACAAAGGCATATATCGCATAACGTTACTGTTGCTCGCCGCTTTCGCTTTCGTGGCGCATGCCGCTGTCGCCCATCACCATCACGAGGGGGCGATATGCTTCGCGGTGTCTTCCAACGCATGTGCCGGACATTGCCACGGCCACGGTAAAGACACGTGCGATGACGAGTGTAGCGCCAAAGCCTTGTTTACTACTCCCCAACAGTTGTCGCAGACAGCACATGATACTGACGATGTCACTGTCGATCTGCCTGTATGGGCGGCCATCGCCGTATGCAGTACGGATATTGCGACGGCTCTGATCCGGTCATGTGCCGAATTCAACGACACCTCCCGTCCGCCCGTTCTGAGCGGTCACCAGTCTTCTACATCGTTGAGGGCTCCTCCCGTCGTGTCGTAATGTCGCCGGGCTTTTTAGGCCCCGGCCTGTCTTGCCGGAACGAGGCGAGACCTATCTTGATTATACTAACACCACAACAACACATAATTATATGTCAAAGAAATTAATGTTTATTCCGGCATTGCTCTTCGTGTTGTCGTGCGCCGGAGGTAACGGCGTACATACGGCCGAGACAGATACGCATGCCGATCATGTACACACCGAAGCGGACCACGATCACGACCATGACCATGAAGGAGAGGCCCATAACCACGACGGTCATACCCACGAGGGCGACGACCATGTTCATGAGGGCGACGATCACGACCACGACGGCCACACTCACGGCCCGAACGATACCCATGAAGAGGATGACGACCACAAAGGCATCGTCTTCAATCCCGTTATGGCCGAAAAGCTCGGCTTCGAGATGTCGAAAGCCGTGGTCAAGCCCATCAGCGAGGTGGTGCGCACTTCGGGTCAGATAGTTCCGGCACAGGGCGACGAGTCGGTGGTGTCGGCCTCGGCCTCCGGTATCGTCAGCTTCACTGCACGGTGTCTGGCCGACGGTGTGGCTGTCACTAAAGGGGAGACCCTTATGGTCATAACCTCCGACGATATGTCCTCCGACAACTATCCGGAGCTTTACCGTTCGGCCCGGGCGGCTTACGAAAAGGCCGAGGGCGATTATAAGCGTGCCGAGGAGCTGGCTGTCGACAATATAGTTAGCGCTAAGGAGCTGGCTGCGGTCAAGGCGGACTATCTGCAGGCCAAGGCGCGCATGGAGACGCTGGCACGCAACATCACCGCCAAAGGCAAACGCGTGGTGGCCCCTATAGGCGGATATATCGCGTCGATACAGGTGCGTGAGGGCGAATACGTTGCCTCTGGCGCGCCTCTTATGACCGTGTCGCGCAATAGACGTCTGCAACTGCGTGCCGATGTGGCGCAGCGTGATTTCGCAGAGCTGGGCGGCGCATCGTCGGCCCGTTTCGTTACCCCGTACGACGGCAGAACGCACGATATCTCCGCTATGGGAGGCCGTCTGCTCGCAGGTGGACGCTCTACCGACGGCGGCTTCTTCGTGCCGGTGACATTCGAGTTCGACAACGATGGCAGCCTCATACCCGGCGCATACGTCGACGTCTACCTGACAGGGTCCGAGAAACGCGATGCCCTTACCGTTCCGGTTAGCTCGCTCGTAGAGGAGCAGGGTACCTACTCGGTGTTCATAAAGATAGGTCCTGACGAGTTCGAGAAGATCTATGTCAAGCCGGGCGTCAGCGACGGTATGGATGTAGAGATAACCGCCGGTCTCGAGGAGGGTGCCGAGGTGGTATCCAAGGGAGCCTATTACGTTAAGCTGGCAGGGGTGTCGAGCTCGGTGCCCGCTCACAATCATAGCCATTAACCCGCTAACAGAGAGATCATGATCAACAGGATAATAAAATATTCCCTCGACAACAGGCTGATAGTGCTGGCGCTCTCGTTGTTGCTCGTTATAGCGGGATCTTATACCGCCTCTCGTATGGAGGTGGACGTGTTCCCCGATCTTACGGCTCCCACAGTGGTGGTTATGACCGAGGCCCAAGGGTTGGCTGCCGAGGAGGTGGAGCGTCTGGTTACATTCCCGGTGGAGACGGCTCTCAACGGGGCTACCGACGTGCGCCGCGTGCGTTCGCAATCGTCCACCGGCTTCTCGGTCGTGTGGGTCGAGTTCGACTGGGGCACCGACATATACATCGCGCGTCAGATAGTATCTGAAAAACTTGTGGGTGTGGCTTCGTCGCTGCCTGCAGGAGCCGGTACCCCCACTTTGGCGCCGCAATCGTCTCTTTTGGGCGAGGTGATGATTATAGGCATGACCTCCGACAGCATGGAGATAGGCGATCTGCGCACGCTGGCCGACTGGACCATGCGTCCCCGTCTGCTCTCTGTCGAGGGCGTGGCGCAGGTAACTGTCTCTGGTGGCGAGATACTCGAGTATCAGATATTGCTCGACCCCTTGCGTATGAAACATTACGGCGTCACCGTCGACGAGGCTATAGCCGCCGCCGAGAATATCAACGCCAACGCGGCGGGCGGTATCATCAACGACCACGGCAACGAATATATAATAAGGGGCACGGCCCGCACCACAGACCCTCGCGAGATGGGGCGTTCGGTGGTCAAGCAGGCGGACGGTCTGCCCGTCACTTTCGCCGACATCGCCGAGGTGAGAACCGGTGTCAAGTCGCCCATACTCGGACAGGCATCGGTGGAGGGACGCCCCGCCGTATTGCTGTCGGTAACCAAGCAGCCCGGGGTAGACACCCACAGGCTGGTGGAAAGGCTGGACGAGACTTTGGCCGACCTTGAAAAGAACATACCGCACGGCGTGGAGTTCAACACCGACATATTCCGCCAGTCTACATTCATCGACGCCTCCATACGCAATATAGAGCGTGCGCTCATAGAGGGGGCCGTGCTGGTGGTGGTTATACTCTTTATCTTCCTCGCCAATGTGCGAACCACCGTCATATCGCTGATAGCCATACCCTTGTCGTTGCTGTTCTCCATGCTGGCACTCAAGGCTATGGGATTGACCCTCAATACCATGAGCCTCGGCGGTATGGCTATAGCCATAGGGTCGCTCGTAGACGACGCCATCATCGACGTGGAGAACGTGTTCCGGCGTCTGCGCGAGAACCATCTGTTGCCGGAGGATCGGCGTGAACCCGCCCTCACGGTGATATACCGTGCTTCTACGGAGATACGGTCGTCCATCTTCAACGCCACGCTCATAATCATAGTAACCTTTTTGCCGCTCTTTTTCCTTAGCGGCATGGAGGGGCGTATGCTCACCTCTCTCGGGGTGTCGTTCATAGTGTCGTTGTTCGCCTCTATGGTGGTTGCCATAACGCTTACTCCGGTACTCTGCAGCTATATGCTCACCTCGCCGCGCATGCTCGACAGCCATGAACGCGAGCCGCGCATCACCCGCAAGATGAAAGAGGGTTACGGCAAAATGTTGTCGTGGGCGCTCGGTCACCGCAAGATAGTGGTGGGTGTAGCGGCGGTATTGCTCGTGGGAGCCTTGGCGGTGATGACGACATTGGGCCGCAGCTTCCTGCCGCCGTTCAACGAGGGTTCCATGTCTATAGCGCTGGCATCGCTTCCCGGCACCAACATCGAGCATAGCGGCCGGATAGCCTCCGTGGCCGAGGAGATGCTCATGACCATTCCCGAGGTAAAGACCGTGGCTCGCAAGACGGGACGCGCCGAACTCGACGAACATGCCCTCGGCTCCAACACTTCGGAGTTGGACGTGCCTTTCGAGCTGAAAGACCGCAGCCGCGAGGAGCTGTTCGCCGAGGTGCGCGAGAAGCTCGGTTCCATCGACGGGGCCGTGTTCGAGATAGGACAACCGATATCGCACCGTATGGATATGCTCCTGTCGGGTACGCGTTCCAATATAGCCATCAAGATATTCGGCACCGATCTTAACGAGATGTTCGCCATAGGCGGGCGCATCAAGTCGCTCGTGGGCGATATTCCGGGTCTTGTCGATGTCAATGTGGAGCAACAGATAGAGAGTCCGCAGATACACATAAAGCCCCGTCGCGAGGTGTTGGCCCGTGTGGGCATACCGGTGGGCGAGTTTATCGAGGATCTGGAGGTGGCTCTTTCGGGACGTGTGGTGTCGCAGGTGTACGACAAGGAGCGTAATATGGATGTCACGCTCAAGTTCGACGACCGTAGCCGCGAGTCGATAGAGGCGCTGGGCGACATGCTTTTCGATGCCACGGTCGATGGCCGCTCCGTAAAGGTGCCTCTCGGATATATTGCCGAGATCGTGTCTACATCGGGTCCCAACTCGGTTAACCGTGAGAATGTCATACGCAAGGTGGTGGTGTCGGCCAATGTCGACGGCGGCGACCTTCGAGGTATAGTGGGAGAGATATCGCGCCGCATCGACGAGTCGATAGTCCTGCCGGAGAACTACCACATAGAGTACGGCGGTCAGTTCGAGAGCGAGGCTGCCGCGTCGCGTACGCTTATGCTCACATCGTTGCTCTCGCTCTTGGTGGTATTTCTCCTGCTCTTCGGAGAGTTCCGCGACCTTAGGATAACAGGCGTCATATTGCTCAATCTGCCGCTTGCGCTCATAGGCGGCATATTCGCCGTGTGGGTATCGTCGGGCGTGATAAGCATACCCTCCATAATAGGCTTCATATCGCTGTTCGGCATAGCCACCCGTAACGGCATATTGCTCATATCGCACTACCGCGACTTGGCTGCCGGCGGCATGGAGCTATACGAGAGGGTGGCGGTAGGCTCGCGCGACCGTCTCAACCCCATCATACTGACGGCCCTGACATCCGGGTTGGCGATGATTCCCATAGCCCTTAACGGCTCATTGCCGGGCAACGAGATACAGAGCCCTATGGCGATAGTGATACTCGGAGGTCTGCTTACATCCACGCTTCTAAACCTTTTCGTGGTGCCCGTATTCTACACATTCATCTGTAAAAAACAAAAGGCATGAAAAAGATTTTTATATTGACGCTCTTATGCGTGTCGGGACTTTGGGCCTCGGCACAGCACGAGAGGCCTGTGACGTCGGTGGCGGTATGCGCCCCTGCCGACCACTCTTGTTTCCACTTCCTGTTGTCCGGTCATCAGCACTCCGATTTGGTCGATGCATCGGGTTACGCTTCGTTCATAGAGCGTGTTCTTGCCGTAAGCCCCGAGACCAAGGCTCTCGAAGCCGAACTCGAAGCCGAGTTGCGTAACTCGCGTGTGGGTATAGGGCCCGAAAACCCCGAGGCCGAGATCGCATATTTCATCAAGCGTAACACATCGTTCGAGATGAATGTATCGCAGGGGTTCGACTTTCCGACCGTTTATGTCAACAGGGGCCGGATAGCGCGTTTGTCGTCCGACAAGAGCCGTGCCGCCCACTCGTCGGCCATGCGTCGTTTGGCCGGCCAGGCGCAGGTCATGTACATAGACGCCATCTATTACAACAATCTCGTCACCTTGCTCAAGTTGTCGTTGAAGAACGCCGACCATCTCGTCGACATATTGGCCAGGCAGTTGGAGTCGGGCGATGCCACCGCTCTCGAGACCAACAAGGTGGAGGTGTTGAGGTTGGATGCCTCCACACGCTATCGCAAGGCTCTCGTGGAGCGTGACAATAACTTGCGTTCCATGCGTCGTATGGCCGGCTTGTCGGAGGATTTCGAGGTGGCCGACACTCTCTACCCGCTATTCGATATAGGCAACACCGACGATTTCGTGGCTCGTGCCGCCGAGCTCGACTACGATATGCAAGGCGCCTCTATCGACACTCTCATAGCCGAGAGGCAGGTGCGTCTGGCCCGTAGCGAGTGGGCTCCCGGTTTCAAGGTGGGGTATCGTCTCAATATGGACGCCAAAGAGCCGTCGCATGCCGTGTTGGCCGGTATAAGCATACCACTGTGGGGGCGCGCCGGTACCATGCGGGCCGCCAAAGCCTCGCGCGAGGCCGCTAACAGAACCGCCTATGCCCGAAAGAGCGATCTTATAACCGGGTTGGAGTCGGTGAGGGCATCCTATCTGTCGTCGCTCGAGACCCTCGATCAATATCGCGGACTTCTGCGGCGGAGCAACACCGTGGAGCTTTTGAACAAAGCGCTCGAAGCAGGTCACATATCCATGCTCGAATACCTCTCCGGCCTCGATATATGGTTCTCTACCGTTGAGTCCATAATCGAGAACGAACACGATGCGGCTTTAGCCGCCGCTACGATGCAGTTGTGTCTGACGGAGTTTTAAAAAAAATAGGGAGGATTAATTATCCTCCCTATTTTTTTTAAAACTCCGTCAGACACAGCTGCATCGGTTTGTTTTCGGGGCTTTTGTGCCTCTCGGCGTGGGCTTTCAGCCGGAGCCTCCCGGCGGACCCTTCCGGGGGACATACTTTTGTCACTCGACAAAAGTATGCAAAAACGAGGGGGCATAGCCCCTTTTGAGATGCCCGACGTGAGGTGATGCCGGGGGATTTAGGGGAGGGTCTTTATATGTATTATGCGGATGAATAATTGGTTGCTTTAGCGGTTGCATGTGTATATAATTGGTTGTAAAAACAATATTTTTACTTGTAGGTTCAAACAAAACATAATACATTTGTAACAAAATAAATAACCCATGCGTCTGCTAATTATCGTAACGGCACAATGGAAAGTTCAATTTTA
>CAJURV010000057.1 GCA_910588925.1 uncultured Rikenellaceae bacterium | reverse complement strand
TCGCCGATCCCGTTCGTGAGCCATCCTCACGTACACTTAAGTACGCTCCGGAGGCACCCGACCGCGATCGACGATTTTTGAGGTCTAAAAACCTTCGCTTCGCGCACTTTTTCTCGCCTCGGCAATCGAGACTACGTCTCATTGCGCTCGGCTTACCGAAAAGTTCGGCGCCCTGCGGTCTGCGGTTGTGTACGAGGGCAAGCATGCCTGCGACTTGCGGTTAATGCGCATGCCTTTGGGTGTGGAGTGATGATATTTGCTCGCCGGGGGAGTTTCCCAACTTCTGTTCGGTTAATTCGTGGTGGTTATCGCGGAGCGGCACCCCGTGCCGCATGAGTAGTTCAGCTAATGCGCATATCGTTCGTGCGTCTTATAGTATCTTATCGTCTCGCAAGCGGAATTGTGTCTGATTACTTGCACTTCTAAAGAAGTGCAAGTCTGTTTGCGCTCCTGATACGGAGCGAGAGCGCTTCGGTTAATGCGCATATCTTCGGGGAAGTTTTGTGGTATTTTGTCGTCTCGCCAACGTCCTGACTTTTCCATCCCGAAGCTATTCATGTAATATGAAGTCTATTCAAATGCAAGGTTGTGCATAGAGCGTAGCGTGTTTGCACTGCATATCACGCAATTCAAAACGGTCTTAGTTTCATCGTTATATAGTCACTCGCATATCAGATCGCACACTATCGCTCCCGTATATGATATAAGGTCGTTAGGTGAGAGCATGAGTGTGCCGCCGCGGACACCGGCGCTGACGCCTATGGTGTCGAACATGAGTGCGGATGAGTGTATTAGCGTGGGAAATCGCTTTTTCATTCCTATGGGAGAGCATCCGCCGCGGATATATCCTGTCAGGGGCAATAACTCGCGTACTGTTATCATCTCCGCTTTTTTGTCGTGCATGGCGGCGGCCGCTTTCTTAAGGTCTACCTCCTCTGCGGCGGGTATGAGACAGACGAAATGTCCCGTGCGTGCGCCGTGCAATACGAGTGTCTTGAACATTTTCTCTGCCGGCACGCCGCTCGAGAGAGAGGCATGCACCGCCGACAGGTCGTTTTCATCCACCTCGTACTCTACCGTATCGAACTTTATGCCGGCTTTGGCAAGCAACCTCATGGCATTGGTCGTCTTCATGTCAGAGCCACTTTTTGCGTTTGAAGATGAAGAACGTCACCGATGCCGACAATATCATGAGCAATATGGCGAACGGATAACCGTATCTGGTGCTTAGCTCCGGCATGTGCCTGAAGTTCATGCCGTAGATGCTGGCTATTAGCGTGGGCGGCATGAAGAATACGGAGAGTATGGTAAAGAGCTTGGTTATGTTGTTCTGCTCTATGTTGATAAGACCGAGTGCGGTGTCCTGCAGGTAGTCGAGACGGTCGAGGCTGAAGTCGGCATGGCTTAACAGTGAGGCTATGTCCTTGAGCATCATGGAGAGGCGGGGATATGTGTCGTTGGGGAAGCGGTCGGAACGCATCACCGACGATATGACCCTCTGACGGTCGAAGATGTTTTCGCGGAGAATCATGTTGTTGTCCTGCAGCATGGTTATGCGTTTGAGCACCTCTTTGTCGATGGTGCCGTCCAATGAGATGTGACGGCTTAATTGGGCCACCTGTCGCGAGATCGACTCCACCATGTCGGCGTCGAGGTCGATGCGCACCTCCAATAACGAAACGAGTATGTGAAAGCCCGTAGGATATAGCCTGTAGTTTATCTGTAGCTTTCGTGCCGTGTCGGAGAATGTCTTCAGCTCGGTGTTGCGCTCCGATATGAGCACCCCTTCGCTCAATACGAACGACAGCGGTTCTACTATGAAACCTCCGTCTACGGTCATCAGAAAATTGGTGTTGCAGTATACGGCGTGTTCCGTCTCGCTGTAACGTGACGAACTTTCGATCTCCTCTATCTGCTCCTCGGTCTGGAAGTCTATCTCCATGAACTCCTGCACGGCTCGTTTCTCCTTGACGGTGGGGTCGAACATGTCTATCCACAGTATGTCGTCGTAGCCCAGATCGTCGAACAGTTTGACGTCGGCGTTGCGTATTACCTTGTTATATGATTTTAGATATACGGTAAGCATATCGGTCGCTTTTTACAGATGTCTTCCCGCCTTTGCCGTTAGCTTGGACGGGGCATCGTTCGGTTTGAAAATAAGCGTGTCTGTCCTTAGGGGCGCGCCTCTCTTGCGAGGCGCTACCAGGACACGGGCGCTATCTTCCGGAGAAACAACTCCAATGCGCGACGCTTGTCTATGTCGAGGTCGAAATCTATATTGCGTGTGAGGTAGTCTACGGCCTTGCTGCCCATGGTGGCGTAACGGCTGGCTGCTACGGCTTCCTCTATATGGGTGGTGCCGTAAGCCAAAGCTTTCTCGAGGGTTGCGATATTGTCGTCGTCGATGTCCGGACGTGCGACCCATGCCGCGAATACGAAAGGCAACGAGGTATGGGCGATCCACTCCGATGCAAGGTCGTAGCTATACGGGAGTCTCCCCTCGTAGTCGAACACCTTGTCGCCTATCAACAGGTAGGCTGTGTGCGGCGAGGGGGCGAGCACTGACGAATAGTCGGTCAGTTGTGCGAATTCGGGGCTTATGCCCCATCTCTCACGGCATAACAGTTCGGTGAGGGCCGCCGATGTGCGGGAGTGGCTGTCGAGCATTATTGTCTTCACCTCCTCTATGGGGCAAGGCGACACTATAGATACGGTACGTACGGGTCCCGAGGCTCCGATGCAATATGGGGTGACTATTTTGAGGGAGGTGTCGCGAAGCAATGCGGCGACAGGCACCAAAGCTATGTCGACACGGCGATTCAGAATGGATTCGGCACAGAGCGAGGGTATCTGCAATAAAATATCGGCATGGAGCTTTTCAGCCTCATGCTCCATACCGTGAACGAACGTCACGGTGTTGAGATAAGATACCGCAGCTATTCTCAGACGGGCCATCGTCCATATCGCATCTCTGATAAGTTAAACATAGCTCCCTTTAGCGGGATGTGTGCCGTGTGCGTTAATCCGCCTCAGCGCTTTACGCTACAAATGTAAGCAATTAATTTGTAAAATGCGACGTGGCGGGCGGTTAAAATTCGCATCCGGAGCCAACTTCTTATGATTATATTTTCCGTTGTGTGGATTTTACAGGCAGGTTATAATGTTTTTCATGATATTTAGTTGTAATCATTTGCATATCGTACGGAGATTTTTTATATTTGCGAAAAATGAGGGTTTTATTCTTACTACCTACAGACAAAGTCTTTTCCCTCTCTATTGTTCAACCATCCCTAAGGCTGCGACGCGCATACAGCAACAGTCTAAATTTTTACCAGACTTCCCCGAAACGTTTTCGGCACGACCGTAAGTATCGGTCATTCAGTATCTCCCACCTCTGTGAGGCAGGTTTGTATTACCTTTAAAACTTAATGAAATGAAAACCGTCAGGCTATTTTTAGGATTTTCGGTATCGTTGCTGCTTATCGTAGCATCTTGCACCAAGGCGGATATATCCGGGCCGGAGAGATCATGCGTGTTTCCGATTCTTTGTGGTTTACCTTAACAGTAATGATTATGAAAAGGATATTGATATTTTTAGTCGGGTTGGCAATAATGTCTCCGACTATATCCGAAGCACAGATACAGGAGTACGGAAGATTCATGCCCGGCATAAAATTAGGTGCAGTTGTAACAGGGACTACGGGTGCCCATTACGACAGCGGGTTTTCCAACACACATGCGGCAAGCGGTGTCGTGGCCTTTTACGGCGATTATAGGTTTAACGATTTGTGGGCATTAGGAGCCGAGGTCGGATTTACAGTGATTCGAGAATCCGGACACGCAAAAGCTACTTTCGAGGACGGAACGCGTCCCAAAGTTTATGTAACTCCGGTAATAGCCAAATTCTACATTCCTAAAGCCAAGGGACTTCACCTTACATTGGCTCCGGAGTTAGGAATAACAGCAAGAAAGTTACATTATCCGGCAACTCTTTGGGTTGGTGGCATACCGCCTACCTATAAATACAACCCTGTCACTTTCGCCATCAATTCGGGTATAGGCTACCGTTTCAATAAAGGTGTAGCTTTTCATGCTGAATATTCGGCGGGATTGACCCGAGTCATTCAAAAAAACGAATACTCCGAAAACGATACCGCCAAAGACGGCATGTTCCGCTTCACCATAGGCATAGACCTATATCGCAGACGCAAATAAGCTGTAAATCTCACAAAAAAAGGCCGGAAATACGCATCTGTTTCCGGCCCTTTTATATACTCCCCATGTGAAACATATTTAAAAACCGTCTCTCTTTTCAATCTCTCGGCTATTTTTTGTATCTTGCAAACTCGAAAAATAAAACGAATCGCGATGAAAATCTCGTATAGTTGGCTTAAGAGCTACATAAACACAGACTTATCTCCGGAGGAGACAGCCCGTGTGTTGACAGATATAGGTCTCGAAGTGGAGGCGTTGGAGCGTGTGGAGACGATAAAGGGCGGCCTTGGCGGGCTTGTCGTAGGGCAGGTGCTTACGTGCGTCGATCATCCCGACTCCGACCATCTTCACATCACCACGGTGGACTACGGCGAAGGTCCTGTGCAGATAGTATGCGGTGCGCCCAACGTGCGTGCGGGTCTGAAGTCGATAGTGGCAACGGTAGGCGCTACGCTCTATCCCGTCGGCGAAGAGGATGGGTTCAAGATAAAGAAGAGTAAGATACGCGGCGTGGAGTCGTTAGGCATGTTGTGTGCCGAGGACGAAATAGGCGTGGGACGTTCGCACGACGGTATCATAGAGCTTCCAGACGATGCCCGGGTAGGCATGCCGGCGGCGGAGTATTACGGTGTGGAGGAGGAGTGGCTCATGGAGATAGGCCTCACCCCCAACCGCATAGACGCGGCATCGCATTACGGCGTAGCTCGCGATTTGGCTGCATGGTTGCGCTATCAGGGCAAGGATGGCGCTCTTTCGTTATCAGATGTCTCGGCATTCGTTCCCGGAGCGGAGAGAGGCATAGAGGTGTCGGTAGAGGCTCCCGAGGCAGCTCCCCGTTATATGGGCGTCACCATACGCGGGGTTAAGGTGGCCCCCTCTCCGGAGTGGTTGCAGAACAGGTTACGATCTATAGGCATAAATCCTAAAAACAATGTAGTCGATGTCACTAACTTCATACTCCATGAGTTGGGACAACCTCTGCATGCTTTCGACGCTGCCAAGATAACGGGCGGCCGCATAGTGGTTCGCACCGTGGCGGACGGCACCCCGTTTAAGACGCTCGACGGCGTGGAACGCAAACTCTCGTCGGAAGACCTCATGATATGCAGCTCTTCTGAACCGATGTGTATAGCCGGTGTGCTCGGCGGGCTCGACTCTGGCGTTACCGACGACACCACCGACATATTCCTCGAGAGCGCATATTTCAATCCCGTATCCGTGCGTAAGACGGCCAAGCGTCACGGTATATCCACCGACGCTTCGTTCCGTTACGAACGCGGTACCGACCCGTGCATGCCGCCGTATGCTTTGAAAAGAGCGGCCCTGCTCATCACCTCCATAGCCGGAGGAACGCTCTCGGCCATAGAGGATGTATGTTCGGCCGAGGCGGAGCCGTTCGATGTGGAGTTGTCTCTTTCGCGTCTCTACTCATTGATAGGTAAGAATATCGGTGAGCAGGCCGTTATCTCTATCCTCGACGGATTACAGATAGAGGCTGTGCGTCGCGGCGACGACCTCCTGTCGTTAAAGGTACCTCCCTATCGCGTGGATGTGCGTCGTGAGTGCGACGTGGCCGAAGATATACTCCGCATTTACGGTTACAATAACATAGAGATCCCCGGTAGCGTTCGTTCCACCCTTTCATACGCACCCGACCCCGATAAGGAGAAGATAGTGGAGACCGTATCCGATTTCCTATCGCGCGACTGGACCGAGATAATGAGCAATTCGCTCACCTCGTCGGCCTATTACGAAGGGGGCGACATATTCCCGTCAGGTTCGGCGGTGCGCATAATGAATCCTCTCAGCGGCGAGCTCGACGTTATGCGTCAGACGCTTCTTTTCGGGGCGTTGGAGGCATTGGAGCTCAATACCAAACGCAAACGCGGCGATGTACGCATGTACGAGATAGGCAACTGTTACCGTTACGACGAATCGCAGCGCGACAAGGGCGGCTTGGCTCCGTATTCGCAGGAACGTATGTTAGGTTTGCTCGTGAGTGGGGCGGCGGGTCCCGTATCTTGGAATGAACCGGCGTCCGCGTCCGATATGTTCACGCTCAAGGCGGCCATAGAGGGGCTGTTCGCACGGTTGTCGCTCGATATGAACGATGCCCGGTTGGAGCATCTGGATAGCGATCTGTTCAGTGAAGCCGTCACCGTTACCATACGCGGCAAAAAGATCGGTTTTATGGGCGTAGTGTCTAAAAAGACGCGCGCGCGCTTCGATGTCAAGAGCGAAGTATATTACGCAGAGCTTAGTCTCGATAAGATTATCCGTATGGTAGGCGGGTACAAGCTCACGGTGAAAGAGCTGTCGAAATATCCCGAGGTAAGGCGCGACTTGGCCTTGCTCGTCGATAAGGATGTCGACTTCGCACGTCTGCGCTCCATTGCATTGGGGACGGAGAAAAAACTACTGAAGAGCGTATTCCTTTTCGACGTATATGAGGGCGACAAGCTCCCCGCCGGAAAGAAATCGTATGCAATCGGCTTTATTCTCGAAGACCGCGAAAAGACCCTGACCGACAATGTGATAGACAAGACCATGAATAACCTCATCTACCAGTTCGAACGACAGGTGGGTGCCGAAGTCCGAAAATAGGGGGGCACAGCCCCCTTTTGAATCAACTTTATATGAAGGTTGTTTTGCCATGGTGTATTGAAAACAACATCTTCATTATGTTGATAGACAATAATTGCAAATAGATGAGATGCGTCTTTTTCTGAAAATCAGGTTGTAGTGTTTTCTCGTCGGAAGGCAATGATATAAAGGCCGCTTAATTTATTAAGCGGCCTTTATATCATTGATGTAACAGGCTTTAGCCTCTCACATAGGGGACATTATTCGGTAACACCTACAAAGTTATCCTCGTCCCTCCGAAATTCTCTTTGCCTATGGCGTCGCAGCCGCATATCACTACGCTTTTCACTCCGTTTCTTATGGCGTCGAACGCATTGTCTATCTTGGGGATCATGCCTCCCGATACGGTGCCGTCAGCACGTAATCGGGCGTAATGTTCAGGGTCGATGTGCGGTATGAGGCTCGCAGGGTCGTCTATTCGTGCCATTACGCCGGCCATCTCGAAGCAATATATAAGCTCTACCTCGTATATCGACGACAACGCCACGGCCATGGTACGGGCTACAGTGTCCGCATTGGTGTTGAGAAGCGTGCCATGCCCGTCGTGAGTTATGGGGGCTATTACAGGCATGTAGCCGCCGTCTATCAGCATAGATACGGTGCCGACTCCGGTAAGTCCGGGAACGGGATCGCCTACGAAGCCGTAATCTACGGTGCCGGCGGAACGTCTTTTCGAGGTCATGGCCGCACCGTCGGCTCCGCACAGTCCGAAAGCATCAGTACCGCGTCCCTGCAACGAAGCCACAATCTTTTTATTGACGAGTCCGGCATATACCATCGTCACCACGTCGAGCGTCCTTTCGTCGGTTACGCGTCGTCCGTCTATCATACGGGTCTCTATCCCGAGCGCCTTGCTTATCTCCGTGGCTACCTTGCCCCCGCCGTGAACGAGCACGCAAGGCCCGTCCAACCGTACCAGATCGTCGAGGAAAGACTCGAGCACTACCCGGTTGTCGACTACGTTACCGCCTATCTTTATAACTTTCAACATGGTTGTAAATTCGTTTTAAAATGTTATCAACATTATAATGGAGCTGAAACTCTGTATTATAATCGTAGGGACTAAATTAATCCTCACAAAAATAACGTCTTTTCAACAATATGTCAACATTTTTTCTACACAAGATTATATCCTCGAACTGCACGGGAGCCATGTCTACGATTCTAATCGTATGATTTGTCGGGTAAAAAAATCGGAGAGTGAAACTTTCACTCTCCGACTCTTATCGTATCAGGGACTTAACTCTATTTTTTAGCGGCCAACTGAACTATGTTACGGAAATATTCCGTGCCTGATAGGCCTGAGATACCCACCCTCACGGGGTATATGCGTACCGTGTTGTTGGCTCCTACGTTGTCGGTGAATCCGGAAAGGGTGAATTCGACTATGTTGCCGACAACCGATTTGCTGACGTTAATACCCTCTATGGGGTTTATGTTGAAGTTGTCCGCGCTTTCGCTGCCTTTGCCTACCTTGAGTCTTATCACCACATTGCCGGGATTACGTGCCGGGAGATTGCCTTCCGGAGATATTGATTCCAGAACCATAATAGGCTCCTGACGAATCTGTATCTTCTTTATTATCTCTTTTGTCGTTTCCGTATTTGGAGAGGTGATGTCGTGCAATATGTTTACGGTGATAGTCCTGTAGTCGTTGATAGGAATGTCGGGATTGGAGCTTACGTTATCCGGAAGGTGTTCGAGCATGAATTTACCTGTCTGTACGCTCTTGCCGCCCTCCTGAATAGTGGCGATATCCGTTACGTCGTGATTATGGCCCATCGGAAGCACCTCTATGGAGAATTTATCGAGCGTATATAACGTCGATTTTACAGTGAATTCCAGATTGTGGCTGATGCCCATGGTCGAATATGGCAACATGCCGTCGTTGTCGGTTATGACTTGTGGGAACTCAACCGTTACCGTAGGTTCGTCCGGAGATATCTTTATAACATCGCCGGTGGCGGTAGGCCCTTCGCCCCAATCGTCCGGACCTTCGAGCACTACCTCTATAGAGCCGCGCATCACGGTGACGTTATAGACATATTTCACATTGGCTTTCAATGTGTTTTTGGTCTCGTCGTCATATATGGGCAATTCGCACGAGTAGCGCTTCGTCTCGACGGTACCGTCGCCTGCCGTATGCGTAACCAACACCTCCACTATAGGTTGTTTTTCGGCGGTGAGCTTGGCGGGCACTACCAACATGTCGATATTCTCACCCGTGTAACCGGTAGTTTTGGGATTCAAAACTAAGGGTGTGGGGAAGTTGCGGTATACCCGGGTGGTATCCGTCCCTGCCGGCACCGCTACGCTGTTGCGTATCTCTTCGGCGGTCAGAGAGGTCATGTCGTACGAGCCTTTGATATACACACCGCTTATTGTGGCACTCTTTAGCTCCAGCTTATCGTCGTCGCCCCACTCTTCGGATTTGGCCACACGTAATTGCATGAAACTGTTGAGGTGCTGCATTGTCATGTTGAGCTCGGCAACCGAGCCGTCATTGGCGGGAGTGACGTCGGTAGTGGCGGCCAATGCGTCGTTGAGGAAGAACGAATCGGCATCCGACTGGTCGGCGGCGATATTGTAAACGGCTGTAGGGAAATCCATGAACGACGTTACTTCGTCGAACGGACTGCCCTCTACCGAAGAGTGCGGATAGTACGACATGAAACGCGACTCCGTAGCCACGCCTCCCTGTGTGGCGAAGTCGAGCAAAGAGGTGTGGTCTTTGTCGAAAAGCTGTACCCATTTGGGTGTGGTGCTCTCATAAAGGAAAGCCAGATTCTCCTGGGAAAGGTCTGCCGAACTCGGAGTCCCTGTCGCAGAGGCCTTGGTGGTAACGAATACGCCGATCTTGTCGCCGGCGGAGAAATTCGTCTTGAGCGGATTGACATCGTCTCTTTCCGTATAGGTTTTGATGTCGCGCAGATTAGATACGTCGGACGGCATGGCTTTGAGTGCGACACGCCCTTCGTCTACATCCGGTCCGTTATGCCGGTTGTTTTTCGCACAGCCGACAGCTATGGAGACTGAAGCCAATATTATAAAAACCCTCTTCATAAATAAAATAGTATAGAAACAAACGACTGATTATCAATAGTGTGAATAATATTCAGCCGCATTTTATCATATAAATTACCGAGCAAATATAAACAATAAAATATTAAGTGTCAAACCTTTTTAAGATTAATTGATTGCCGTTTCCGCATGAAATGTCGCCACGCTCCGAATTGAGACAGACAGGAATGCGCCATGAATTCCGTACGATAAGTGGATTAGTGAAGAAGATATGTGCATTGGTCGGGTTAAAGAATAACTCTGACCGGGTGTAATGCGAAAATAGAGAGCGGGCCCACCTCGCGGTGAGCGGAAACTCCTCCGTCGGAGGCCGGCAAGTAGAACCAGGGGTATTCGCTAAAGGTGCATAATCGCCTCTTTCGGGCTTCCAGCCAAAGCGGTCCCCTGCAGGCTCCTTTTGGATGACGCGTATGGGGGCTGTGTTATATATGATTATGTCTGCTTTGGTGGTTTTGCCGGACAGAGTAATGATAGAAATCATAACCCTGTAATCGGGGAAACTACGTGTCAGGAAATAAAAAGGAGACACTGTGAAGCATCTCCTTTTAATCTCGGTTGTGATACGGATATTATTTTATGCCGAATTTGTCGCGGGTAGCCTGTGACAACGCATTCTTGTTGAAGTTCAGATTGGTTGTCTTGGCAGCTACGAAAGGCGCCGAAACATAGAAACAGCCGCCGTATAGCTGCGAGGTGCCCCATGAGTTCTTGACCTTATAGAACTTGTTGCCGTTCTGGTCTTTGGCTATGCCGAAGATCTGCATGCCGTGGTCGTCGGTGGTGGTGTAGTTGTCGAACATCTCCTGACGCATCTCCTGTGTCACTTTCTTTTCGGGGACTGGTTTGTCGAACTTGTACATCTGTGCGTCTCTTTCGGCGGGAGTGAGAGCCACCCAACGCTGTTGCTCGTTGTTGTCCATGGCCTTGATGTCGGTCTCGGGGAGAACGGCGAAGCCTTTGGTGTAGGCGAAGCCTTTCTCGCTCACGTCAGAGCCCCAGCCTACAGTATAGCCGTTTTCGAGCACTTCGTCCAATATTGCCATCATGTCGTCTACGGGTACATTATAAGAGAGCCCCCATGCCCAGTTGTCGGGGATCTCCAATGCGAACATCTCGCCGAAAGGATGGTGGGTGAACGATGTGACATCAATGTAATCGCTGTTTTTGAGGCCGAGTTCTTCGGCATAGGAGCGTGGAGTGTAGGTCTTGCCGTCTATCTCGAAAGTCTCGGGACGCTTGCCGAAGTAAGCGTCGAGAATGCCCTCTACGCCGTCGATCCATGCGGTAGAAATGGTTCTGTTGGGGTTAGAGACGATAACGTCGGCATACGCCTTGAGCACGCCGTCAACCTCTCCGTGTACATGAGAGTCGGTGCCGTAGTTGAGACCGGGATATACACTCTCGGGAACGATGCCGTATTTCTCTATCATGTTGGGTACGTCGTGAGAGTTGCCGCCCTGCCCCAGTTCGGCCTTGCCGTGCATACGGACGTATTTGAGAATCTTTTCCAAATATGCGTGACGAACGACCCACATCTCCGAAAGGTCTATGTTCTGCTCGGCCTTGCCGTGTTTGAGCGCGTCGCTCTCCAACACCGCCATGGTAGAGAAACACCAACAGGTGCCGGAACGCGCCTGATTGCGCACGTCGGTGATAGGGTTTACTTTTATGTCGGTGAAGACATATCCCTGCGCCTCTTTGGGCTCGTCTTTCTTCGCCTTTTTCTGTGCGACGGCCGGAAGCGCTAACGCGAGTGCCAGTGTCGCGAGAATCAATTTCTTCATATCTGTTATGATTTAATTATTTGAAGATGTGTAAAGTCGTTTTCCGAAAGCGAAAGTAGTCATTTATTTTTAATTTTTCAAGAAAAACAATATCTTTGCATAAGATAAACTTATGCGCCGGCAATGATAGGACAGGTTTGTCGTTGCCGACAGATAAATTCCGTGACGAAGTGCGGAGACGTTTCCGATTTTGAGGCGGGTTTATAGTACTGACCGGATATATCTTTAAATTTCATATAGACAATGAGAGTAATTATCGAGCCCGATTACCAAAAGGTATCAGAATGGGCCGCATCCTACATCGTAAAGAAGATCAACGAAGCCAAACCTACGCCGGAGCATCCTTTCGTGCTCGGGTTGCCTACCGGGAGCACTCCGCTCGGAACATACAAGGAGCTTATACGTTTACACAAGGAGGGTAAAGTTTCTTTCGCCAACGTGGTGACGTTCAATATGGACGAATACGTCGGTATCCCTAAAGATCATCCCCAGAGCTATTACACATTCATGTGGCAGAATTTCTTCTCTCATGTCGACGTCAAGAAAGAGAATGTCAACATACTCGACGGCAACGCTCCCTGTCCCGAAAAAGAGTGCGCCGACTACGAGGCCCGCATAAAGAGCTACGGCGGTATAGACCTCTTCATGGGCGGTATAGGTCCCGACGGCCACATCGCTTTCAACGAGCCTTGCTCGTCGTTATCTTCACGCACCCGCATGAAGACCCTTACACAGGACACCATCATAGCCAATTCGCGTTTCTTCGATAACGATGTCAACAAAGTGCCCAAGACTGCGCTGACAGTGGGTGTCGGTACCATACTCGACTCAAAAGAGGTGATGATTATAGTGAACGGCTACGGCAAAGCCCGTGCGTTGCAACAGGGTATAGAAGGTGCTGTAAGCCATATGTGGACCATATCGGCGTTGCAGCTTCATCCCAAGGGTATAATCGTATGCGACGAAGATGCTACGTCGGATCTTAAAGTATCGACATACCGGTATTTCAAGGATATAGAGAAAGAGCACATTGATCCTGCGTCGTTGCGATAGGGCGGTGTAATTCTGATCTTAATAGGCGGCTTTGTAATGGTCGCCTTTTTTTATTGGTGGGGGTGGGGATATAATTGGGGGCGGTTCGGATGGGATTAATCGGTGTTCATTATTGTGGCTTAGTGTAGCTTTTTTGCGATAGGGAGGGAGCCTTTCGTGGCGGTATAGGAATATAATTCCTTATATATAATGCTTTAGCGGTATCTTACTTGGTGTCACAGGGACGGAGCCTGCGGGGGACCGCTTAAGCGTGGTGCTCTTTCAATTCCTAGTGGTGATTTAATCGGAAAGGTTCTATGATTGTTGGAACTTATGCGGGCCTCCGAGGGAGGGGGGGATTTATACCTACCACGAGATGCGGCACGCTGGTTTTCACTTCGTTCGATTCGGAATAGCTTAACGTTTTTTCTTTCCTTATTGATATTTATTGTGCGTTAGGTAGTTTGCGTGACGATAAGTTTCTTTTATTTTGAAGATATGCGCATTAACTGAACTTTTTCGCCTGGGGTAATTAACAGAATTCCTATTTCAGATGGTTAGAGGGAGTTTGGCGATACATTGCCCGGTGTCACAAGGGCCGGAGCCTGCGGGGGACCGCGCCTCGCAAGAGTTTCGGGAAAGGTACGGAGTGTATTTAAAGCGATAAATGCTGTAACAACCAACCGTGTAAGCGGGCCTCCGATGGGGGAGGCTCCGGCCCGCTCATCCCTC
>CAJURV010000056.1 GCA_910588925.1 uncultured Rikenellaceae bacterium | reverse complement strand
AGATATTCTTTGAGTTATTATCATAATTTTGCACTTGCTTGTTGAGTCTGCATATCGACAAAAAACTCCTAATTATTTGTTTTATAAAATTTTATTTCTTATTTTGCGAAAAATCGGGAACACCGGCGGCAAATACTGAAAGATACCGGATAGAAAGGAGGGCAAACGGAGATCTTCTCAATGCAGAGACGATTGACATGGTATCTGAAAAAAGGAGGCGCCATCATTATAGACCTCTAACACTCTTTGCCATGAAAACACGCCTTACCGTGCGGCGCTGTACCGCACTAAAAACCGGAACCTACACGCTATTGACTGTCGCATTATGTTCGCTTCTCTCATGCGCCAAATCGGAGATAGGCGAGACAGTGGCGCCGGACATCAACATTTCCCGTTTGAGCAATGCCGTTGCCGTCGATGACAACAGCGAGACGACCGCATGGGAGAACTATATTCTCAGGCTCGACGCCGAGGCCAAAGGCAACTATCGTCTCACGGACGAAGAGGCGGTAAGCACCGTGCTGTCGTTCGCATCGGGCGGCGTGGGCAGCTCGTCGGGAATACAGCCATTCTCCACCGCCGGAATAGACATCAAAGGCATAGCTCCGTTACGCAACCGGCCTGTAATGCTCGCCGCAAAGGACGACCGCTCCCCGGTAACGCCTTTGGTGGTGGAGTTCGACGGCCCCGAGGGAGAGGGCTTTGCAGTGTGCTCCGGCGACAAACGGTACGAAAAGGTGTTTTGCTATGTACCGAAAGGGGATATTGCGGACACTGCTAACATAGAGATGCTAAAGCACTTCTATCGTTCCGTAGAGTGCAGCATAAACGACTCGATCGCACGATTCAACGCGCAGATAGATTCGCTACACGCTTTGGGTCGTAGCGCGACATACTCGACATCGACATGTAAACACGGCAGCATTTTATATAATGGAATGTTCTGTA
Organism: uncultured Rikenellaceae bacterium; assembly: GCA_910588925.1. Classification (GTDB taxonomy): domain Bacteria; phylum Bacteroidota; class Bacteroidia; order Bacteroidales; family Rikenellaceae; genus CASDZP01. Next base: position 12,703 of record CAJURV010000056.1, on the reverse strand, counting down.
TGGGAGAGGAGTATATCGAACACAGCAAAGGTGAAGATTATATAGGCTTAAAACCCAAATGGCATCAAGACGCTCCCTATAATAACCGAATGCCATCAAAAGCAGAAGATACTACTGTTGTATACGTGAGCGAAATAAATGGCAGGGCTGTTGCCGGATGTGTGACTATTGCATTAGGGCAATCAATGGCTTTTAAGAAATATAACATCTTCCCTTATATCACTCCTGCAATGTGGAACGATATAAGCAATAGGGCGGATATTACGGGTACTGTATATGAAGATGTCGTAGCGAGGTTTATCGACGAATTGTCTATTGGATTACATCGGGTGTTTGTCCCAGCAGGAACAGGGGTTTCCACATCAAATTTGCACGATTATTTGACCAGTATCAAAAACACGCATGGTATAAACTTTGAATATCAAAAAAATCCCAAATACTCTTCGGAACAAGAAAAAGATTTCCTAACCGATTATTTTGCCGATGCGGCAAAGAAAAAAGACCCAATAGTAATAACTGCCGATATCAAAGAGATTCGTTCGGCACATGCATTCGTTGCAGATGGGATGAAATATTCAAAAGGCGAATTGAATGAAATAATAGGTACTGAAACACCAGACGGAGGAGTTAATAAAATGCATAAGCCATTGGGGTTCAAACATTACCTGTGGATAAACTGTAATTGGGGCTGGGCAGACGGCTCGGACGGACTTTACGATTATAGCAATCTAAGGATTAATAAGGACAACTTCACTTTTACACCTATTACTTCTATAACTCGTTTAAAATAATTAAAAAACCAAATATATTCTGTCATGAAAAAACTATTCATACTCCTGTCGCTATCCGCTCTGGTCTTCGGATGCGACAAACACAACGACGACTATAAAAACAATATCCCGGAATGGCACCCCTATGTACCTGAGGAAAAGCCCGAGGAGGAGGAGGAAGAATACACATTGGAGGATTTGAACCATTTGCTTATAGGAGGAGGCATATTAGATTTCCGCCTTGTAGACCGGTTCTTTCAAAGCTACATGACAGTGGATAATGTAGATATAATAAAAGGTGTAGTATGTTCTCCCTATTTCGATTCATACGACATATATCTGCAATTAGACGGGCCGACCATAAGCGGCGGACCCTTGAAAAGCGACCCATGTGACCCAGGATTCAATGAGCTTGCCGACAAATACGACGATGTGTATGGCCCGTACGATGCCATAGAGTCCCGTTACGTAAAAAACAAGGTCATCACGCACATTAACAATATAAAGTATGACCTGTATGTTCTCGGAAACGATTACGACCAAGACCACCCCGACGGTTCATCGCTTAACGATATCACGTCATATTTTTTCGGCAAAAAAAAGCGCATTCACATTGGCAGCAAATGGACGGAGACACGTGTGGCTTCCGTCAACTATTCGAGCCTTGTAGAATATAACCAAAGCGACGAGACCCTGATTATGGTTAATCAACCTCGAAACATACTGCGGATTCCGCTCCCCGCCCAAGCAGGTATCTACTCTTTCAGAGTGGTGGCTACAAGCGGCGATAATATACTATGCGACAAAACAATAGAGAACGTAGAGCTACCTGCCCGCAAGGAAAACCCTTTTTCGTCCGGATCGTCCAACTAACGCCGGACGGATTAAGCCATACGACTGACAAACTGCAAAGTCATGAAAAAACTATTCATACTCCTGTTGCTATCCGCTCTGGTTTTCGGATGCGACAAGCACAACGACGACTATAAAAACAATATCCCGGGCGAAAATAACACTTCTAAACCGGAAGACCCCGAAGACAAGCTGCCTTTCGGATACACACTGGAAGACCTCAACTGGGCTATGGCGGAAATAGGGGCCGGCGGATCAGCAAGTCCAGACTATAGGAACGTAACCCGTTTCATACAAGGCTACATGACAGTAGCCAACGTAGACATTGCCTCCGGCACTCTCTTGTCCGACGGATATCGCTTAAACCTTACATTTGACGGTCAAACGTTAAGAGGAGGAGTCGATTCCGATTCGTCTTGCGATGACGGCTTCAACGAGGTAGCGGACGGATATGGCGACACATACGGACAATACGATGCCGTACGTGCCGTGTTTATCGACAATCCCGTAATAGTCGCACTCAACAACATCAAGTTCGATGTATATATAGTCGGCGGTGACTATGACGGCTACACGGAGGGTAGCCTCTTAAACGATATTGTAACCTATAACTACAGTGAACGCGACTATCATCGGGCCATCGGAGTGGGGCCGTGGACGGAAACCAAGATGGTCGATACGAAAACCAACCTCGCGGAATATGACAACATCAACAAAACAATGTTGTCGGCGAATGGTAACGCCTTGATATTACCGTTCCCCGCCCAAGCAGGTATCTACTCTTTCAGAGTGGTGGCCACAAGCGGCGATAATATACTATGCGACAAAACAATAGAAAATATTGAACTCCCTGCCCGCAAGGAATAGTCCTTTTTCGTCCGGGCGTTCCCTGTCAGAAAAACAAACGGCATTATCACTATAGGTACGTATAAATCCGAATAACCGAAAACGTCATACGAGGCGCATTCTCTAGGAATACGCCTCGTTCCGCATTTCAACCCGGAACGTCCGCATTTCGACCCGGTCGTCTTCCTATCGACATACCGAAACGGCAGAAAGATTTTTACCCGCACAATAGAGGTCGCTTGCCTGACACCCGAAAAACATCTATATTTGTACTCTGCGAAGCGCTCCGAGGAGGAGTGGCTCGCAATGATTCTCCGTCTTTCGTCACGGCGGACGAACTATGAAAAGCATAACACTTACGATGAAAAAAGAATTTCAGCGATACGCTCTCTCCAGCGGTATAAGCAGCCTTTCGATGCACCGCTACCAGTCGATAGTGTCCGACTACATATCGCCCACCATCATAGAGGAGCGCCAGCTCAACGTGGCGCAAATGGACGTATTCTCGCGTCTTATGATGGACCGCATCATATTTTTGGGTTGTCCCATATACGACGATGCCGCCAACATAATACAGGCACAGTTGCTCTTTCTCGAGTCGAACGATCCGGAGGGTGACATACAGATATATATCAACTCGCCGGGCGGCTCGGTATCGGCCGGGCTGGGCATATACGACACCATGCAACTGGTAAGCTGCGACGTAGCCACCATCTGCACGGGCATGGCCGCCTCCATGGGCGCGGTGTTGCTCACGGCCGGAGCAGCCGGCAAGCGATACGCCCTGCCCCACTCCCGCGTGATGATACACCAGCCGTTGGGCGGCGTAGAGGGTCAGGCATCGGACATAGAGATAACGGCACGCCAGATAGCGCAGACCAAAAAGGAGCTCTACGAGATACTGTCGCACCACAGCGGCACCCCCGTCAAAAAAATCGCTTCCGACGCCGACCGCGACTATTGGCTCACGTCGCAGCAGGCCGTCGACTACGGACTCATCGACGAGGTATTGAGCAAACGTGTAACCAAAAACGAATAACGATATGGCGGACGGAAAAAACCGGAACGGTAACGATCGCCGATGCTCGTTCTGCGGCGAGGCGGTAAAACCCACCGAAATGTTATTTCAGGGCGAGGGCGGAGCCACTATATGTTCGGAGTGCATCGAACACGGGCACGGCATCATAGCCGAGGAGACAGCTAACCGCAAGCGTAACAGCTTCAACATAACGGAGAAAGATCTGCTCAAACCGGCGCAGATAAAAGCCATACTCGACGACTATGTAATAGGGCAGGATTCGGCCAAGAAGTATTTGTCGGTAGCGGTCTACAACCACTACAAACGTCTTCTGCACCTCTCGTCGGACCGTAGCGTGGAGGTAGAGCTCGACAAGAGCAATGTGTTGCTGGTAGGACAGACAGGCACAGGCAAGACGCTATTGGCACGCACCATAGCGCGTCTGCTTAACGTGCCGTTCACCATAGTGGACGCCACCGTACTGACACAGGCCGGCTATGTAGGCGAAGACGTGGAGAACATACTCACCCGTCTGTTGCAGGCCGCCGACTACGACGTGGCTCGGGCAGAATACGGCATAATATTCATAGACGAGATCGACAAGATAGCCCGCAAGGGGGAGAACACCTCCATCACGCGCGACGTATCGGGCGAGGGGGTACAACAAGCACTGCTCAAGATACTCGAGGGCACTGTGGTTAACGTGCCGCCCGAAGGTGGCCGCAAACATCCGGAACAGAAGTTCATACAGGTCGACACCCGTAACATACTCTTCATATGCGGCGGCGCATTCGACGGCATCGAGCGCAGGATAGCATCGCGCCTCAACACCCGCGCCGTGGGTTACGGAACAGCCTCGCGCCGGTCGGTGGTCGATAAGGACAACCTGCTGCAATACGTATCGCCCCAAGACATACGCTCGTTCGGGCTAATACCCGAGCTGGTAGGGCGACTGCCTGTGCTCACATACCTCGAACCGCTCGACGCTGCAGCCTTGAGACGCATATTGACAGAACCGCGCAACGCCATCATAAAGCAATACCAGTATCTTCTCGGCATGGACGGCATAACCCTCGAATTCACCGACGGAGCCCTCGACTACATAGTGAAAAAGGCCATAACCGACAAATCAGGAGCACGAGGCCTACGCTCGATATGCGAAGCAGTGATGGTAGACGCCATGTTCGACGGCGAAGCCCTCGGCGGCCACCTCGTCATAGACGAAAAATACGTAGAAGAACATACCAGATCATAAAACGGAGGGGGCACAGCCCCCTTTTTTATGTGCGCGATATTCAACGATGCCGCATACTTTGCGGGGAGCACTTCATGTATATTTTGCAACTCGTGTACGTTGCATTCACTATTATGACTTCGAGTCTAAAATATTAAAGTTTACATTATCCGCTGGCGAGACGGTAAAGATGCTTATAAGACCTCAACTAAGGTATGCGCATTAGATAAAACGCTCTCGCGGGATAAGAGCCCCCATTCCGCAAGAGTAACACGTACTTAACCGAACCTGTTCCCGCGGCACGGGGTGCCGCTCCGCAATAACCGCCACGAATTAACCGGGCAGAGGTTGGAAAAACAGCAGGCGAGACGATAAAGAACATCGGAGCCTAACGATATGCGCATTAACCGCGAGTCGCAGGCATGCTTGCCCTTGCACACAACCGCAGACCGCAAGGCGCCGAGACTTTTTAGACCTCAAAAATCGTCGATCGCGGGCGTGCGCCTCCGGAGCAATGTGCCCACTGTCAGTTTTTGAGCTTACCTAAAGATGGAGGAAATAAGAGAGGCTGTGCCTCCGGCGATTTTTGCGGCTGAAAAGCGACGGAAGCAGCCCCGCGTTAACCGCCCCCCCGCGCACACAAACCGACAATTCATGCGTTCAGAGATCGCGTACTTCCTAATCTCCACTAAAACTTACTCCCCGTACGCCCCGAACCTATAAAATTCCTGACGCGTCTCCGAAGGGGATGCACCCACGGCAGCAATACAAAAACGTCCCTAATAAAAACAAACGTAACTTAAGCAAAAATGCAATAAATTTCCAACTACACTAAACACAACCGCAAAAGACAAGGCACAGGAAGCAACCTAACAACGACCAACCAAAACGCCGTAAGGCGTATACACTACAGAAAGTAACCCGAGCGTAAAACCGAATAAGCAAATTCAAACACGCCGTGAAGCGTACCCACATAGATAGAAAGCCCGAGCGAAGCGAGAGGCAATCAAACACAAATTCCGCCGTTACATCCCTCGTTCCTCGGGATGAGCGGGCCGGAGCCTCCCCCATCGGAGGCCCGCTTACACGATTGGTTATTTATAGTATTTACCGCCTACCTTATATAAAATTACTCTCTCGAATGTCACGCTTAAGCGGTCCCCCGCAGGCTCCGGCCCTGTGAATCGCTCCAACCCCACGCAAACAATCCACCTCTCGCAAAAAAGACCTTTTCATAAGGAACCTGTGTCTATGGCACTCGCTCCGCTCGTGCCGCCATCCGGAAGAAAAAGTTCGTCTAATGCGCATACCATCATACTAAAACCTCGCCAACCGCCTAACCCAAACATACTTACCCCGAGAGAAGCGAGACTAACCAAACACATTCCGTCATCTCCTCTGAAGAACGAGGACATTGCATGCGTAAATAAACACTCCTCGTAACCACGTGCAAAACATCGCCAAAAGAGGCTAACCAAAGTAACATTCACAAAATCATACGAAAGGAACCCATAATCCGATCACCGCACCAAACTCTCGAACTCAAGCCTCCACATATCAAAAAACGAAGCCGGGTTTCACAACCGGGCTTCGTGGCATGAACGGAACAATACCGTCCATCTCTTGGAGACATCTCCCAATCTCGGCAATTATTATCGCTTATGGGAAACGCCAGTATTATATTATATTGACTTTCTACGTTCGTTCTCGAATAATCTCGATAATTCATTACGCTAAAACAGGCCGCAATAAAGACACTACTACATACATCGTCATTCGTCCACCCTGTTTATCAGCGAACTTATCTCGTCGAACTCTACCAGTTTATTGACAATGGCATATATTGTCAGACCGGCGGCCGAGTGTATCTGTAACTTGGCGGCTATATTGCGCCGATGCGTTATGACGGTGTGGGTCGATATAAACAGACTGTCTGCGATCTGTTTGTTCGTCAACCCCTTTACCACACCTACCACTATCTCTTTCTCACGACTGCTCAAGGCATTGGAGCGGTTGTCCTGATTGTGTTCCGAGCCGGTGAGACGCATTATCTTATCGGCTATTCTGTCCGCTGTGTCGTAGACGGTTACGGTCTCGTCATACAGCTTCATGGCCTCCTCGTCGGCAAAGGAGTTGAGCAAGGCCACAAGGCGCAACGATCCGCCCTCCGCTTTGAGTTGCGGAATGGGAAACCGCGTAGTCACGGACGGATTGACGATCAATATGTCGGGTTTGTAACAACGAAGCGACGATGGCAACTGGGCGACATCGGCGATCTCCTCTATCTGTATGTCGAGCGACGGCAGACGCCGCAACACGGCCAATACACCGCTACGTATAATCAACGACGGCTCGAAAACGACTATTTTGACGGATCTACCCATTTTTCTCGAGTTCGACTATCGCCGGAACGAACAACGCATCCTCCACCCTATTATGCGAAGCCAAATCCTGCTCGCAAGAGAAGATATCAAACAACACGGCATTGAGTTCGTTAGTACTGTTACCCGGATAATATTTTATTATTATGTTCTTGAGCTCGGCGAGTTTGGCCTCTACCTGATCGTGCTGCTTACGGAAAATGGCTATGTTGTACTCCGTCCGGCGCCGGCCCTCTATAAGCCCTCGTACGTAAGGGAAAACGTTAAGCTCCTCGTACTCCATATGTTTGCGCACCTCGTCGCAATAGTCGTCGAAGAAACGCATTATGGCCTGCGATATGTCGCCGCGACTGTTTTTCAGGGCCTCTGTCAACTCTGTACGGATGGACGGCAACCTGAAATCGAGAAAGTAGTCATGCGCGCTATGGAGATACCCCATCATGGCCTCGAGAGAAAAACCGTACTTCACGTCGCACGCCCCGTCCTTGTCGGCGAGCATATTGACCACTGCCAGAAACGTAGCCGTATCGACCCCGTTCATACGACACACCTGACCTATCTCCCTGTCTTCGAAACCGAGAGGTATGTTAAAGCGGCTGAGCACCGATAACGTGTTATAGTTATCGTTTATGAGGTCGCTCATACGGTCGCTCTCCCTGTATTTACCCAATTTGTGCATGCGGTATGTTTTCGACAAAGATACGCATATCATGCGGGGACGGCAATACCGTGATTTAGGTATTATGGATGTGACCGAATCTTTTTGAAACAATACGCAAATACCGCCGCATCTTTCCGGTCTTGCCCGGCTCTTCCAGCTGCGTATATTTCAAAACGTGCCCCGCACTCCCCCTATGACGACCTTTTTTTAACCGCCTGCTCGCATACCGATAACATTTTTGTTATCAAATAAGAAAATATTGGTTAAATTTGCAGGAGGTAAAAAATCTATTAAACTATAATATTATGGCAGAATCAAAACACCAGAAGCTCTTCACCGAGTTTCCGCCCGTCACTACGGAGGAGTGGGAAGCGGTGATAGCCAAGGACCTAAAGGGTGCCGACTATCAGAAAAAACTGGTATGGAGAACGATGGAGGGCTTCAACGTACGCCCCTATTATCGTGCCGAAGACCTCGCACAGATCAGACATCTCGGTAGCGAGCCGGGGCAGTTCCCCTACGTTCGTGGCGTAGAGGAGAACAACAACTGGCTCATCCGTCAGACCATCAAGGTAGAATGTCCCGCAGAGGCTAACAAACAGGCTTTGGACGTGCTCATGAAAGGGGCCGACTCCATCTGTTTCAAGGTTAAGAAAGAGTTCTCGGCCGAAGATCTCGAAAAGCTCCTTTCGGGCATAGAGATAAAAGCCGTCGAGATCAACTTCGAGGGTTGCGGTGTAAAGGCCGCTGCCGAACACTTCATGGCCAAGGTCGAAAAAGCGGGGCTTGCTCCCGAAGAGGTCCGCGCTTCGTTCAATATCGACCCCATCGGCAAGAAGCTGACGCTCAAAGGCCGTAAATGCGGCGCCGACATCGCCGAAAGCGGCATCGTCGAGCTAATCAAAAAATACGACAAATACTACCGCGTACGTTTCGTAGGCGTAAACGGCACCATATTCAACAACTGTGGCTCCACCATAGTGCAGGAGCTGGCGCTCGCGCTCTCTACGGCTCACGAATATCTCGTGCGTCTTGTCGGCGCCGGCCTCGACATCGACCAAGCCGCCCGCAACATCAAGTTCAACTTCGCGGTAAGCTCAAACTACTTCATGGAGATAGCCAAGTTCCGCGCGGCTCGTATGCTTTGGGCGACTATCGTCAGCGAATACAATCCTGCCAAGAAGTGTTCCTGCAAGATGAAAGCCCACGCGGTAACCTCTCTCTATAACGCCACTGTCTACGACCCCTACGTCAACATGTTGCGCGGCACTACCGAAGCCATGAGCGCGGCCATAGGCGGAGCGTCGTCCATAGAGGTTCTTCCCTTCGACACCGCTTACGAGGCGCCTACCGACTTCTCGTCGCGCATAGCCCGCAACGTACAGCTTCTGCTCAAAGAGGAGTCTCGCTTCAATCAGGTGGCCGACATACCCGGCGGCTCTTACTACATCGAAAACCTAACGCAATCAATAGCCGACTGCGCATGGGATCTTTTCAAGTCGATAGAGTCCAAAGGCGGATACGTAGCGGCATTCGAGGCAGGCGACATACAGAAGACCATAGCAGAGACAGCGGCCAAACGCGACCTCAACATCGCCACTCGCCGCGAAATACTCCTCGGCACCAACCAATATCCCAATTTCACCGAGACGGCCGACCCCGCAGTTACCGAACAGACGGTTACCGCAGGCTCATGCGGCTGTTGCTGCGGCAAGGAGAGCGACTACGATGCGCTCCGTCCCTACCGTGCAGGCATGGCGTTCGAGGCGTTGCGTCTCAAGACCGACCGTAGCGGCAAGGAGCCCAAAGCCTTCATGCTCACGCTCGGTAACCTGGCATTCGCACGTGCGCGCGCTCAGTTCTCGAGCAACTTCTTCGCATGTGCGGGTATACGCCCCGTAGACAACACCCTGTTCGCCTCTGTAGACGAGGGTGTAGCGGCGGCATTGGCTTCCAAAGCGGAAATAGTGGTGGTATGCTCGTCCGACGATGAGTACGCTACCTTCGCTCCCGAAGTGGCTGAAAAACTCGCAGGCAAAGCCATAGTAGTGGTGGCCGGCGACCCCGCATGCAAGGAGGAGCTTCAGACCAAAGGTCTGAAACACTTCATAAGCGTACGTAGCAACGTGCTTCAGACGCTCGAAGGTTTCCAGAAAGAGTTGGGTATCTAACCGGCACCCAGAATACTAAAACAATTTCAAAATGAGAGCAAATTTTTCAGATATAAAATCGGTCTGCACTAAAGGCTCATGTGCAGCGGAGGGCGGCTCCAAAGCCAACCCCTCCATAGTGACTCCCGAACATATCGAGGTGAAAGGCATCTACGGTGCCGACGACCTCGAGGGTATGGAGCACTTAAACTACGCCGCCGGCATAGCTCCCTATCTGCGCGGTCCATATAGCACCATGTACGTTATGCGTCCGTGGACCATACGTCAGTATGCCGGTTTCTCTACCGCTCAGGAATCCAACGCGTTCTATCGCCGTAACTTGGCGGCCGGGCAGAAAGGTCTGTCTGTGGCTTTCGACCTTGCGACCCACCGCGGTTACGACGCCGACCATCCCCGTGTGGTAGGCGACGTCGGTAAGGCGGGCGTGTCGATATGCTCGGTAGAAGATATGAAGGTGCTGTTCGACGGCATACCCCTCGACAAGATGTCGGTATCCATGACGATGAACGGCGCCGTGTTGCCCGTGCTGGCGTTCTACATAGTGGCCGGCTTGGAGCAGGGTTGCACCCTCGATCAGCTCAGCGGTACCATTCAGAACGATATCCTCAAGGAGTTCATGGTACGTAACACCTACATCTACCCGCCCAAGTTCTCGATGAAGATCATAGCCGACATCTTCGAGTACACCTCCAAGAACATGCCCAAGTTCAACTCCATATCCATATCGGGCTACCACATGCAGGAGGCGGGCGCCACTGCCGACATAGAGTTGGCATACACGCTGGCCGACGGTTTGGAATATCTGCGTACCGGTGTCAACGCCGGCATGGACATAGACTCGTTCGCACCCCGTCTGTCGTTCTTCTGGGCCATCGGTACCAACCACTTCATGGAAATAGCCAAGATGCGCGCGGCACGTCTTCTGTGGGCCAAGATCGTAAAACAGTTCAACCCCAAGAACCCCAAATCGCTCGCACTGCGTACCCACAGCCAGACATCCGGTTGGTCGCTCACAGAGCAGGATCCCTTCAACAACGTTGCCCGCACGGCAATAGAGGCTATGGCAGCGGCGTTGGGTCACACCCAGTCGCTCCACACCAACGCTCTCGACGAGGCCATAGCGTTGCCTACCGACTTCTCGGCGCGTATCGCCCGTAACACCCAGATATACATACAGGAGGAGACAAATGTATGTCGCGTTGTAGACCCGTGGGCAGGTTCTTACTACGTAGAGAGCCTCACGCAGGAGATCGTCGACAAGGCATGGAAGCACATACAGGAGGTAGAAGAGCTCGGCGGCATGGCCAAAGCCATAGAGACCGGCGTACCCAAGATGCGTATCGAAGAGGCTTCGGCACGTAAGCAGGCGCGTATCGACTCAGGGCTCGACGTCATAGTAGGTCTTAACAAGTATCGTCTCGAAAAAGAGGACCCCATCGACATTCTCGACGTCGACAACACCGCCGTTCGCAACTCGCAGATAGAGCGTCTCAAAGAGCTTCGCGCAAACCGCGACGAAGCAAAGGTCAAAGCCGCGCTCGCCGCCATCACCGAGTGTGTAAAGAGCGGCAAGGGCAACCTGCTCGAGCTGGCCGTAGAGGCGGCTAAATTACGTGCTTCGCTCGGCGAGATATCGGATGCCTGCGAAGAGGTAGTAGGTCGCTACAAGGCCGTGATACGTTCTATTTCCGGTGTTTATTCTGCAGAGATGAAAGACAGTGATAAGTTCGCGAAAGCACAGGCCATGTGCGATGAGTTCGCAAAACGCGAGGGACGTCGTCCCCGTATCATGATAGCCAAGCTAGGCCAAGACGGTCACGACCGCGGCGCCAAGGTGGTAGCCACCGGATATGCCGACATCGGATTCGACGTCGACATGGGTCCCCTGTTCCAGACCCCCGAAGAGGCGGCCAAACAGGCTGTGGAGAACGACGTTCACGTAGTGGGCGTATCGTCTCTCGCCGCAGGTCACAAGACCCTAGTGCCCCAGATAGTGGCAGAACTTAAAAAGCTCGGTCGCGAAGACATCGTGGTAATAGTGGGAGGCGTCATCCCCCATCAAGACTACGACGCCCTCTACAAAGCCGGCGCCGCCGCCATATTCGGCCCCGGCACCCCCGTTACCGACGCTGCCATCAAAATCCTCGAGATCCTCGGTTAGAGGGTATGAAAAAGGGGGGCTTGGAGATTTTCCAAGCCCCCCTTTTTCATACCCTCTAACCGAGGATCTCGAGGATTTTGATGGGATATTGTACCTTCCCGGCAAAGACTTTCAAACGGAGCCTCCCGGCGGGCCATTTCATGGAGAGTTACTTTTGTCACTCGACAAAAGTAACCAAAAACGAGGGGGCACAGCCCCTTTTGAGGTGCGTGATATTCGGTGATGCCGAGGAAATAATGGTGAACACTTCATGTTTATTTTGCGGTATAGTATGTATAAAAGGTAGTGATGCGGTGTATTTGGAATATTTCATGTGTATTACGTTGGGGACAAAGATTTAAGGGATATAAAATGTTTTTGGTTGGCGAGACGAGAAGATACTATAAAACGCACTAACGGTATGCGCATTAGCTAAACCCACCCATGCGGCACGAGGTGCCGCTCCGCGATAAACACCTCGAATTAACCGGACAGAGGTTGGGAAAACCGCTGGCGAGCAGATGCCATCACTCCACACCCGAAGACATGCGCATTAACCGCAAGTAGCAGGCATGCTTGCCCGCGTACACAACCGCAGCTCGCAGGGCGCCGAACTTTTTCGGTAAGCCG
>CAJURV010000055.1 GCA_910588925.1 uncultured Rikenellaceae bacterium | reverse complement strand
TGTGGCTAAAAAGCGACGGAAGCAGCCCCACTGCAACTAACACCCGCGCACACAACCCGACAATTCATGCGTTCAGAGATCGCGTACATAACCGAATATCACGAAAACTTCCTCCACGTACGACCCTAACCTATAAAATCCCTAACGCGTCCCCGAAGGGGATGCATCCACGACAGCAACACAAAAACATCCTCAACAAAAACAAACGGGACTAAAGCGGAAACGATAATGAATTTCCAACTATACTAAACACAACCGGAAAAGACAAGGCACAAAAAGCCACCCAACAACAAACCAAAACGCCGTAAGGTGTATATACGACAGAAAGGAACCAAAGCGTAAAACCGAACAAGCAAACTCAAATACGCCGTAAGGCGTACCCTGCACAGGCAAAAACCCCGAGCGAAGCAAGGGCATCAAACACAATTCCGCCGTTAAATCCCGAGGAACGAGGGATGAGCGGGCCGGAGCCTCCCCCATCGGAGGCCCGCGTAAGTTCCAGCAATCATAGAGCCTTTCCGCTTAAATACATCGCCGAGAATCTAAAGAATGTCACGCTTAAGCGGTCCCCCGCAGGCTCCGACCCTGTGACATCGAATATCTTCACCGAAAAAGCAACTTCATCCTTTGGCATACCTTTTCACAAGGAATTCCTGTCTATGCCCTCGCTCCACTCGGGCTGCCATCCTGCCGCAAAAGTTCAGCTAATGCGCATACCATCAATACCTAACAATCCCGAATCGTCCCGCCAACCGCAAACACATAAAACATACTCCGTTCCGGGCAAAACAACGACTGTAAAACACAACTCCGCTTCCAACACCAAAGAACTACCAACATACAAAGAACCGCAACCGCATAAAAAAGGGGACCGGTCACCCAATCCCCATACGTTCAAAACATGACAAAACCATGCCTACTCCGCAATACTATCCAATAGCGCCGGAACCTTATCGTCGAAAATCACATACAACCGCCCGTCTCTTATCAGAAGCCCGCGGCCACGTCCCGCCGCCCTGTTCTTACGACTATCTACATTTACGGCAACCACCCGTCCGCCGAGCCTCTGAGTGACATCGCCGAAAACGGTATGCCCGACTATCACGCGCGACGCCCCGAGCCTGTTCAAGGCACTGTCAAGAGTAGCCATAGAAACAGGCGGATATTTCTTAGTGTCGTCGTCACGTACCATACCGCGATACCACAACGGACCGACCGTACGGAACACAAACTCCTCATCGCCGCCTATCACCGCAAGTGAATCGTTGGGAACACCCAAATAATCATCGACCATACCGTTCACCTCATCGAAAGAGAGCCCGCGACGGAAAAACTCCCCGCCCAAACCGGCATGTACCATAACATTATCGTTCAGACGACTCACGATATTAGCGCTTCTTATGAGACGGCCCAACTCGCTATCCTTGCCGTAAAGATCGCGCAAAGACACCCCCGCTCTGCCGGCGAACTCCTTGTATTTATCCTCGGTGTACCGGTAATTGCCCTTAAGAACGATATCTTCATGGTTGCCTATCTGAAAAATCACGCGACCGCCGGCACGCTCCGCCTCCTGCCGTAGCTTCTCCACGAACCATAATATGGTATTGACATCTTTACCGCGATCGAAAACATCGCCTACTATTACCAACGTACCCTGGTCGAAGGTCCATTCGAAGGACTCCCCCACCGCACCGTTATTGCGCAACACCGATAACAGCGAGGCGAAATCGCCGTGCGGGTCGGAGAGCACTATTATATCGCCCTCGACATCCACCTCCGACGGCAACCGACTACAACCGCCGCCGGGACGTATGTTTACGTCGAAACTATAGCCGCCATCGTCCGACACCACGGTGAACGCCAATCGTTCAGGGATACGGGCATACACGGTATCGACAAACGACCCGTCCGGAGCCGTAGCCATATAACGCATAGCCCCGTCTCCGTCATACATTATATAAGGTCCGTCTACCGCCACCACCCCTTGCGCCGCAACTGTCGACACGGTGACGAGCGACAGAAACAGAAAACAAATCTTCCTTATCACGATCAACCGTTTATAATATTCCCACACTATAAGAGAACGGAACCGGCAACCGCCACAAGCATTCACCTACGGGGAGCGCACCATCCATGCGATATAAACGCCGTGGTCAACGTCGTGACAACCCAACCCGCATACGACTAAACGTCGTCGGAATTGAACTTGTATCCCAAACGCTTACCGGTCTGTATTTTGGAATTTTCGATCTTGGTATTGACCTGCTCCACGGCTATTATCTTCTGCGTATCGTAAGGGGGCACCAGCAGGTCGAACTCCGCGGCATAGAGTATGGCGGTCTCTATTATATCGGTCAATATCTCCGTCGTCAACACCTGCGAGCCGAACGTATCGTAGCTGTAACTGCCCTGACGCTTGCCCTCCACGAAGAAATGGCGATTGCGGTTGACGAATATGCGGGCGATAAGATAACCCTCGTCGGCACTTCGGTTGTACCTGAACGAATCCGCCAGAAAGTCGTATATGTTGATTATGCCGCAATAGGCGTTGCTATCGTCGTTCTTGACGTAATCCACCGACAGCACCGAATGTTCGCGGTTGAACTTGAACACGTCGGTGTGCATACTGAATATCAACATGTCGGATGCCACCTGCAACTGGGCTTCGAACTTGCCCCGGTCGCGGTATTCCGTCTTGATCAGGCGCGAGGAACCCACCGCCTCGTTTATCTGGCCCGACATCTCGTGAAGCAGATCCTTCAACTCGGTGAAGATCTCGAAACATTTGTTGTAGGCCTCCACCTTAATAAGCGATTTGGTGTCGAGAGCCGATATTATAAGCTCTCTTTTGGAATCACCGTCCATAGTATGTTTTTATATTTACATAAATAAATTCAACTTTGGCAATGTCGGCCCCCTGTCCTACACTGCATAGGCCCCTGAAAACAGTTACCGTAATCACGGACACACCGTCGCGCCGAGGCATAAGACGCCTCCCGACAAACGGGCATCTCTCCCGCAACGGACATTTACGCGATGTCGATCGGGCCTTAAATTTAACATTTCTTTCATAGATCGCCCAAATTTCAATTAAAATTTTTACATAGCGGCTATATTCCGAACCATTTTCACCGCCTCTTCGGGTTTGACGGCAACCCATGTGCGATAAAAAAGGCATTGAGAAATAATTAAATCGTAAACAATCCTTATAACCGCAAAAATATTATATTTGCCTCTCCAAACGACCAAACCGAACAATCATGGGCATACGCACCAAAATACGCCTCGGCTTCACATCGCTCGGGCTTCTGCTCATACTCGCCGCCGTCATCTCCTATTTCGAGCTGGCGCGACTGAACGGCATCACCCGACGCATCATCTCCGAAGGGGCCACCAGCGTGGAGCTATCCAACGACATATTGGACGCCATCAACCGTGAAGACGGCAACATAATGATATACTTACGGGACAAAGACACCGTGAGTTTCAACAAGTTGAGCCGCAAGAGCCTCGGCGACCTCGACTCGGTCCTATACAGCATGAAGAGCTCGTTTCCCGAGAACAAGCTCCTCGACACGCTCATAAACCGCAAAAAAGCCTACTCCGAGACCATAAACGCTTTCGCCGACAACTCGGCCCTACGCGACGCCACATGGTATTTCACCGTGTACAAGCACGACTACAACGCGTTAGTGGACGCGGTGAAAGATTTCATGCGCTCCACGCAGGAATTGGTTACCGTAGAGGCCTCCAACATACAGCAGAGCGCCTACCGCTCCATAATGCAGGGCATAGTGTCGGTGGGGGCCTCGTTGGTGCTGATACTCATGTTCTATTTTCTGATAGAGGCCTACTACATCACCCCCATCATCAGGATAACGAAAGGGTTGAGGAACTTTCTGCTAATGCGAGTGCCGTTCAAGGTGGAGATAACCGGCAGAGACGAGGTATTCATGCTCAAGGAGTACATAGAACAGTTGTTGTTGCGTCTGAAGGCCAAAAAGAGCGTCGAAGACACATCCATGAAAAACTGACCGAATGAAAGGACACGTCGTTTTGCGCTATGTGGGCATGGTGATGTTGCTCAACGCCTTCTTCATGCTGGCGGCGGCGGCGGTGTCGCTGTTCAACGACCTCGACACCGGCTTCTATCCGCTAATACTCAGCTTCATACTCACCGCCATAATGGGGGGCTTCCCGTTCATATTCGTAACCAAACCCGAGCCTATCACCAATAAGGAGAGCTATTTCATAATGGTGTCGGCATGGGCCATGGCATGCCTGACGGGCATGTTGCCCTACATACTTTGGGGAGGGGAGTTCGACTTGGTAAACGCGTGGTACGAAAGCGTGTCGGGCTACACCACCACCGGATGCACAATACTAACCGACGTGGAGGCGCTTCCCAAAGGGTTGTTGTTCTGGCGTTCGTGTACCCACATGCTCGGGGGCGCCGGTATCATCCTCTTCGTGCTCGCGGTAGTGCCTACGATGGGCAAGGCCAAAGTGGCGCTCTACAATGTGGAGCTCTCGTCGCTGGCAAAAGAGAACTATCGTTTCCGTATCAGAAAGACCATGCGCATAATCATGGTCGTCTACCTCATACTCATAACCGCGGAGACATTGTTGCTGCGCTTGGCCGGCATGGACTGGTTCGACTCGGTCAACCACTCGTTCTCCACCATAGCCACGGGCGGATTCAGCACCCACAGCCTAAGTATCGCCTACTACAACAATGTATGGATAGAGATGATCGTGACGTTCTTCATGATAATATCCGGCATACACTTCGGCCTGCTATTCGCCACCATAACCACCAAACGCAACAATATATTCCGCTCCGAGGTATCGCGGTTCTACATTTTCTGCATAATAGGCGCCTCCGCGGCCATAGCCGTCAACCTATGGAACACCAACACCTACAGCTTTACGGATTCCATAAGATACGGCACATTCCAGCTCGCATCGGTTATCTCCACCACAGGATTCGCCACGGCCAACTCCGGCGTATGGCCGGCCATGTCGGTGAGCGTACTGATATTCTTCTCCATGATATGCGCCTGTGCGGGTTCCACCACCGGCGGTATCAAGAGCGACAGGTTGCTCATCATGCTCAAAACGTTCCGCACCCGCATGCTGCAGATACAGCACCCCAACGCCATAGTGCGCACCAAACTGAACGGAGTGACATTGGACGACTCCGCGGTAAGCAGCGTCTTCATATTCGTACCTCTATACCTGTTGGTATGTATCATAAGCACATGGATACTCTCGGCATTGGGGATAGACCTCATGACCTCGTTCAGCGCATCAGTATCGTGCATGGGCAACGTAGGTGTGGGATTCGGCCTGGTCAGCTCGTTGAGCAACTACTCCATGCTCCCGGTAGGCGCAAAAATGGTGTTGAGCCTGGTGATGCTAATGGGTCGTTTGGAGATATTCGGCTTTCTGCAGATATTTCTGATGCGAAGCTGGAAATAGTGGTCACAGCCACCTTTTTGATAAACTACACCTGGATTTGTGCTACCATAGTGCAGTGAACACAGCGGCTTCCTCTTTTGACAAACCGCACATGAGGTTGAGTTGCCATGGTGCAGTAAATATTTTGACAAACCGCACCTCAAAGCGCAACCGTATTTCTTCCCTCTTTTATTCGTGTAATTACATAATTTTTATCTACTTTTGTAGAAAGCATTCGCTCTTTTCCGCACCATGAAACTATTGAAGTTCATAATATTATACATATCGCTCCTGTTATGCAGCCCTTTTACGGCCTCAGCGCAACAGATAGTACCCCGTCACGAGGGGTTGGCGTCTGACACCGAATACATGGAGCTGTTGAAACGCGAAGCCGCCCTGACTACCGCTGCCGACTCCATAGGCTCCGTAATTGCGGAGTGCCGCAGGATAATAGCCGAAAGCCCGGAAAAGAGAGACACCTACGCCTCAGACATACTCCGTTTAGAGAGCGAACTGTTCGACATACGCACCAACTTGGGCATGGTGACGACACGCACCAACATCATTGAGCAGGAATACATCATCAGAAACATATCGGTCACAGACCGTTCGGAACAGGACGAAAAGAGGGATTTCTTCGACGAGAACCTGTCCGAAGGAGAGAAAAGGGCCATACGTTCGGCAAGGGCGTCGGACACGTTATTCGTACGTTTGAGCAGCTCTTTAGGAGAAGCGGTCGCACGACGCGAGGCCGTGTATAACGGCTATATGTCGGCCACGGACAAACGCTCGGCCGATTCTCTCGCCGTAACGTTCGACACCGTATCTGCCGAAATAGCGCGTCTCGACGAGGAGATGTCCGCCCGCTGGGTCAATGTCTACGACACGCTCCGGTACGCTTACGAGCGATTGCTCGACAAGATAAACACCCCGCCGTCGTTGACGGAGCCGGTCATGGAGATGTCGCGCAATCTGCGCAGTCGTCGGTCGGAGGCGCCTGCACACTATGCTGCGCCGGCCTTGGCAATGTACGAACGTCAGAAGAGAATGCTCGCCACATACGAAAAACTTCTGGCCGACCGCTTGCAGATGACCGAAGCATACGACTCGTTGGCGACCCTGTTGGCACGACCGCGCACCAATCCGTGCGACTATCGCCTGCTCGAACTGCCCGAGCTGGTATTCGTCGATTTCGAACCCCTCAAGACAGGCGCGAGCGGAGCCATGTCGGCGAACAATCCGCCCAAACCGTTGGTGGTGCCCTCCCGCGGCGACTTCTTCAAAGTAGAGCTGCTCACCTCAAACGGCCCGCTCTCCGACTACAGGGCACTGCGCAACGTCAACAATGTAGAATACAGAGAGATAGCCGGAGACAAATTCGTCTACTACGCAGGTTCGTACCGCTTGCGGAACGAGGCGGCACGCGACTGCGACCGTCTGCGCCGCACCGGCATAAAGGCACACGTGGCGGCATGGAGAGACGGCGTACCGGTGGACGAAAACGGCGTAGCCATAGAGGAACGGCCCATAGGCGACATATTCCGCGTAATAGTCTACTCTATGGACGACACGGCACGCGGCATAATCCGCGACATAGCTCCTGACAAAGACCTGCTCGCCACAGAGACGGACAACGAGACGGTCATATCGGTAGGGCCGTTCGAAGAGTACGAAAAGGCGCTGTTCTTAGCCAAAAGCCTGCCCAAGGCCAAAGTGGTGGGACAAAAGACGGACGCGGAGTAGACACCGGCTCGTTTGCGACAGAGTATCTTTTGCTCCGGCGGCAAAGCCTGTTTGTTCTATTGTAGGGATACATAATGTTTTACCGGTAACTTTTAGGTCGGGAAAGTAATGGATCGCTTAAAATTTCATTTTAAGAGGAGCCTGTTTCCGAAAAAATCCTTACCTTTGCACAAATATAAAAAGCTATAAAGATATGTCGTTCCTTGATGAAAAAATCGTGACCGAGGGCTTGACGTTCGACGACGTGTTGCTCATCCCGGCCTATTCCGAGGTACTTCCCCGCAACGTGAACATAGCCTCTCGTTTCTCCCGTAACGTACGCATAAACACCCCCGTAGTCTCGGCGGCAATGGACACCGTCACCGAATCGGCCATGGCCATAGCTATGGCACGCGTAGGCGGCATAGGCGTCATACACAAAAACATGACCATCGAGGAGCAGGCGGCACAGGTGCGTAAGGTCAAAAGGGCCGAAAACGGCATGATATTCGACCCCATCACCATAGACAAGAACAAGACCGTGGGCGACGCGCTGGCTCTTATGAAAGAGAACAAAATAGGCGGCATACCAGTAGTGGAGGGCCGTAAGCTCATAGGCATAGTCACCAACCGCGACCTCCGTTTCCAGACAGACATGCAACGTCCCATATCGGAAGTGATGACCTCCGAAAAGCTCGTCACTACCACCAGCGCCGACATACGCATGGCAGCCAATCTGTTGCTCGAAAACAAGATAGAGAAACTGCCTGTGGTAAACGAAAAGGGTGAACTGGAAGGGCTCATAACATACAAGGACATAAGCAAGGTCAAGGACAACCCCAACGCCAGCAAGGACGACAAAGGCCGTCTGCGCGTAGCGGCGGGCGTAGGTGTCACCCACGACACCATGGAGCGTGTGGACGCCCTCGTCAAGGCAGGTGCCGACGCCATAGTGATAGACACAGCACACGGCCACAGCAAGGGTGTCGTAGACATGTTGAAAGCGGTTAAGGCCAAATATCCCCAGCTCGACGTGGTAGTGGGCAACATAGCCACCGCCGAAGCCGCCAAAATGTTGGTAGAGGCCGGTGCCGACGCGGTAAAGGTAGGCATAGGGCCGGGTTCGATATGTACCACACGTGTGATAGCCGGCGTAGGCGTACCACAGCTCAATGCCGTTTACGACGTAGCCAAAGCGCTCAAAGGAACAGGCGTGCCGGTGATAGCCGACGGCGGCATCCGTTACACCGGCGACATAGTCAAAGCCATAGCGGCCGGTGCCGACTCGGTAATGGCCGGTTCAATGTTCGCAGGCGTAGAAGAATCCCCCGGAGAGACCATCATATATAACGGTCGTAAATTCAAGTCGTACCGCGGCATGGGCTCTCTGGAAGCCATGCAGAAAGGCTCCAAGGACCGCTACTTCCAGGACATGGAAGACGACGTAAAGAAACTGGTGCCCGAAGGTATAGCGGCCCGAGTACCCTACAAAGGTTTGCTAGCGGAGGTGGTCTACCAGATAGTGGGCGGTCTGCGTGCCGGCATGGGTTACTGCGGCGCTCAAGACATAGAGACGCTCAAGAAGGCCCGCTTCATTCGCATCACTTCGTCAGGCATAATGGAGAGCCATCCGCACGATGTCACCATCACGCGCGAAGCTCCCAACTACAGCCGTCAGGATTAACAGCGTTTGCGGCTCGCACGACGGGCCTGATATCGACTATCGGAAGCTACGGCATCACCGAAACCGGTCGGGCGGATTCAATGCCGTCCGACTTTATTATTACATTACAATCATAACATCATGATAAGCTACGACTACAACATAAGGGTGCCGTACGGCGACGTCGACCGCATGGGCTTTCTCTACCACGCGCATTACGTCAGATATTTCGACATGGCCCGCACCGAGCTGATACGCTCTCTCGGAATAACCAACCTCGAACTGGAGGAACAAGGGGTAATGCTCCCGGTACTCAACGTGAACATAAACTACGGCACTCCGGCCCACTACGACGACCTTCTCACCATACGCGTGACACTGCGCGAGCGTCCGGGCGTCAGGTGCATATTCGACTACGAGGTGTTGCGCGACGGCGACACCCTGACCACCGGCAGCGTAACCCTCGCGTTCATGAACAGCGCTACATTCAAGGCCATACGACCGCCCAAAGCCCTGTTGGACGTCATAGACAAAAACATGTAACACGGTCTTAACCGCGCTCATGTACAGACGTACGTCATTATCGCATGCGAGAGGCGACCTAACCTCCGGAGGCATCACCGGAGGCATGTTGCTATTCGCCCTTCCCATAATGGCGGGCAACATGCTCCAACAGCTCTACAATATCGCCGACACGGCGATAGTAGGACGCTTCATAGGAGCCGACGCACTCGCCGCGGTAGGGGCGTCATACACGTTGATAATATTCATAACATCCGTCATATTAGGGCTCTGCATGGGAAGCGGCGCCCTATTCTCTATCTACTACGGAGCATCCGACTACGGAGCGCTAAGACGCGGGGTATTCGTGTCGCTAATACTCATAGGCGGAGTATCGTTATCGCTCAATATAGCCTCGTTCATATTCATCGACCCCATAATGTCGCTATTATGCGTCCCCGACGACGTCTACCCGCTCATGCGCGACTACTTGTGGGTGATATTCTGGGGCATAGGGTTTACTTTCATATACAACTACTACGCATCGCTGTTACGTGCCGTGGGCAACTCGGTGGTGCCGCTGTGGTTCCTGGCCCTCTCCGTCGTACTCAATATCGCACTCGACATACTGTTCATCGTCTCGTTCGGATGGGGAGTAGCTGGTGCGGCCGCAGCAACCGTCGCGGCCCAGGGAGCGGCAGCCGCAGGATTATGCCTCTATACCGCAAAACGGTTTCCCCATCTGCTCCCCAGACGAAAAGAGATGCGCCTTACACGCCGTACGGTGAGCGAGATAGCCTCATACTCGTCGCTCACATGCCTGCAACAATCGGTAATGAACTTCGGAATACTGATGGTGCAGGGACTTGTCAACAGCTTCGGAACCGTCGTAATGGCCGCATTCGCCGTGGCGGTCAAGATAGACTCGTTCGCCTACATGCCCGTACAGGATTTCGGAGGCGCATTCTCAACGTTCATAGCGCAGAACTTCGGAGCCGGGAAGCAAGAGCGCATACGAAAAGGCATACGGCGCGCCGTAGCGGTATCGACAGCGTTCTGTGCGGCGATATCGGCCGCCGTGCTCCTGTTTGCCGAAGAACTCATGGCCATATTCGTCTCCCCGGACGAAACCGATATAATAGACACGGGAGTAAGGTACCTGCATGTGGAGGGGCCGTTCTATTTCGGAATAGGATTGCTCTTTCTGCTTTACGGATATTACCGGGCTGTGCGCATGCCCGGCTTCTCCGTGATACTGACCGTCATTTCATTGGGCACGCGCGTGGCACTGGCATACGCATTGGCTGCGATACCCTCCGTAGGCGTAGACGGGATATGGTGGTCGATCCCCGCAGGATGGCTGCTCGCAGACGCCGTGGGAATCGCCTACTACCGCCGGACGGTCAAAAGATAACGTCGGCTCACGAACTGCAACATGGCGGCCTCATACGCCTATCGGCATCAATAACATAAGACAGCGTAACTATATCAAGAGCTTGGCTTTTTAGCGAATGGCGGCACGAACGAAGCGAATGACATCAACCGTTTACGTTTGTTCGGCCGTAAGCGATAGCCGCACTTCGTATCGCTGTGATTGCAGGAAATAGTCGTACTACAATAGTTGAATTTAGATTCATCAACCTCACGTTAATAGTACAACCATTGCTAATAACATCACCAGATGTTTTCAGAACTGAAACAAAAAAAGAGTTGCAATAATTTGCAACTCTTTTCCTTGCTCCTCGTTTAGGACTTGAACCTAAGACCCCCTGATTAACAGTCAGGTGCTCTAACCAACTGAGCTAACGAGGAATGTTGTTCTATTGATTACGAGTGCAAAGATATGGCAAATTTTTTAAACCGCAAATATTTTTGCGACAAAATATGAATAAAAATAAGTGCCTTCGTATAATACATTACCACACAATAAATTACAAACTACATTACACATATCGTTCTACAGATATTTAACGCATAAATTCCGAATGAAGACAACAAATATACCGCACACGCCCTTTTCTGTCCGGCATAAGGCACGGCTCTCACGGGCAAAATAAAAACTCGCTGAGGTTTCGTTCTTTTTCGGATAAATAGTATCTTTGCAAACGGTCTCCTCCGCATTTATGATGCCGGGACGACGGTACGGTGCCGTTTATCGGAACGATTCCCGGCACCCTGAACATTGAAACTTATAAAAACTACCAGCATGATTTATTCGCATGAAGTAGAACACATGTGTGTCGTAAAGCAGGGCCAGTGCCACGGCTGTGCTCCCATCCCCCAGGAGGGCAAATGGGTAAAATCGAAACAGGTGACCGACATCTCGGGCCTCACTCACGGCGTGGGATGGTGCGCCCCCCAACAAGGTGCCTGCAAGCTCACGCTCAACGTCAAGGACGGCATCATACAGGAGGCTCTCGTAGAGACCATCGGTTGCTCCGGCATGACCCACTCGGCTGCAATGGCTTCTGAAATATTGCCCGGCAAGACGCTTCTCGAAGCTCTCAACACCGACCTCGTGTGCGACGCCATCAACACCGCCATGCGCGAACTCTTCCTCCAGATAGCTTACGGCCGTACCCAGTCGGCGTTCTCAGAAGGCGGGCTGCCCATAGGCGCGGGCCTCGAAGACCTCGGCAAAGGTCTCCGCAGTCAGGTGGGTACCATGTACGGCACCTTGGCCAAAGGCGTACGCTACTTAGAGATGGCCGAAGGCTACTGCACCCGCATGGCTCTCGACGCCGACGGCGAAGTGATCGGCTACGAATTCGTCCACATGGGCAAATTCATGGATATGGTCAAAAACGGCACCGACGCTGCGGAAGCGCTCGAGAAAGCCAAAGGTACATACGGTCGTTTTGCAGACGCCGCGTCTTATATCGACCCGCGTCAGAAGTAAAATAACGGCATTTCACTCATCAAAACACAAAGAAAATAGATATGGCATTATTTGAAAGTTACGACCGTCGTATCGGTAAGATCAACTCCGTTCTTAACAGCTACGGCATAAAAGATATAGACGAGGCGAAAGCCATCTGCGACTCCAAAGGCATCGACCCTTACGCCATCTGTAAGGAGACCCAGCCCATCTGCTTCGAGAATGCCGCATGGGCATACGTGGTAGGCGCGGCAATAGCCATAAAGAAAGGTTCTAAAAACGCGGCGGAAGCGGCGGAAGCCATCGGCGAAGGCTTGCAGGCGTTCTGCATCCCCGGCTCTGTGGCAGACGATCGCAAAGTAGGCCTGGGCCACGGTAACCTCGCTGCGATGTTGCTCCGCGACGACACCAAGTGTTTCGCTTTCCTTGCCGGTCACGAATCGTTCGCGGCGGCAGAGGGAGCCATTAAAATCGCCGAAAAGGCAAACAAGGTGCGTAAGGAGCCGTTACGAGTCATCCTCAACGGCTTGGGCAAAGACGCGGCTATGATCATATCGCGCATAAACGGTTTCACCTACGTGCAGACCGACTTCGACTACTACACTGGCGAACTCAAAGTGGTACGCGAAAAGGCCTATTCCGAAGGTCTTCGCGCCAAGGTTAAATGCTACGGCGCCAACGACGTACGCGAGGGCGTAGCCATAATGATGGCCGAGGGCGTGGACGTGTCGATCACCGGTAACTCCACCAACCCCACCCGCTTCCAGCACCCCGTGGCAGGCACCTACAAGAAGGAGTGCAACGCCATAGGCCGCAAATACTTCTCTGTGGCATCGGGCGGCGGTACCGGTCGTACGCTCCATCCCGACAACATGGCCGCAGGTCCCGCCTCTTACGGCATGACCGACACTATGGGCCGTATGCACTCAGACGCACAGTTCGCAGGTTCGTCATCCGTTCCCGCTCACGTGGAGATGATGGGCTTCCTCGGCATGGGCAACAACCCCATGGTGGGCGCTACCGTAGCCGTGGCCGTGGCTGTGGAAGAGGCAAGCAAGTAGTTTACACAGACAAGATTCTGTCCAAAACCTCTCTATTAATTCAGAGAGGCTTGAGACAAATACATTCAGTCCCTGCGAACATTACGCGTCGCAGGGATTTTTTTGTGCGAACGATATCGCGCGGCTCGGCGTTTATCAATGGGGAATGACAGATAATTCATTTTAAATAGATTGCGTATTGACCACTCTCTTTTAAACGGATAACGACCCTACCGAAACACCTCCGCCAAACCAAACACTACTCCGCTTCCTCCGCATCGGCAAACATAACGTGCTCACCCGAACACCCATGGCACCGCTAAACACAAAGCCCCCCTGCCCACCGCGAGGTGTGCCCACCGCAAGGCGCGACAGAGCCTAAGTTGTAATTTCAAAACCGAACTGCAAAAACAGCATACAAATTACAGTGCAGTAATA
>CAJURV010000054.1 GCA_910588925.1 uncultured Rikenellaceae bacterium | reverse complement strand
GGCTCGAACCCAGGACCCCAACATTAAAAGTGTTGTGCTCTACCAGCTGAGCTACTGAATCTCCTTGTTTGCGTGTGCAAATGTAGGACAAAAAAAATATATATCCAAATTTTGTCGTGAAAAATATTGTCATGAAACGGTAAAATTTAGATGGTGTAGCGGTAACGTGTTAATGTGCAATGGGTAATGACAGAGACGAGCGATTGTATATTTTATTGTGCGGGAGTATGCTCGTGCATGGTATTGTAAGATATAGAGCCTGCTGTTTACGTAGCTTTTCCCGAGCTTTTATCGAGAGTTAGTATATTATTACTGTCCGGCAAGAATCCCCGAAGCACACTCACAGTCAAAAAAGAGGCTTGTTTTTATTTTCCTAGGTATCGCCAAAGGGGCCTGGACCGCACCGGCGGGAAGCTCTAAAGATGCGGTTATGCACCTTTAGAGAATAACACTTATAGTTTAATTGCGTTCGCTTGCGCCCTCAGTCGGGGAGAGTTTCTGCCCACCGCGAGGAGGTCATACTCTAAATAAAAAGGTCCGCCGGAAAGTTTCCGGCGGACCTTCGCTTTGTGTTATGAAATTATTATCGGAATATGTCGTATTGTACGAACACCTCTATAGCCTCGTATTCGGCCATGCCGAGCTTGTTGTAGAGGCGGGCCGTAGCCTGTGTACGGTCTTCGGCGCGCTGCCAGAACTCGCGTTTGTCGTCGCCGGGGAAGGGAACGATGTCTTTTTGCGAGAGGTGGCGATAGATGGCGTGACGTTTTCTGATAACTTCATCGGGGCTGAGGGGCACTGCCATGTCTACCATGTCGAGTCCCCACTCCTGCCATGCGCCGCGGTAGAGCCACAGACGGCAATCTTTGAGCCACTCGTCGGACTGTATCTGTTTGATTGCCCCGAGCACCGCCTCTATACATACACGGTGTGTGCCGTGGGGGTCCGAAAGGTCGCCGGCGGCATATATCTGGTGAGGTTTGATCTCACGTAACAGTTTGATGATAATGTCGATGTCCGCCTGTCCTACGCCGTTTTTCTTGACAGTACCTGTTTCGTAGAACGGTAGATTGAGGAAGTGTACGTGCGTATTCTCGTCGAGACCTATGAAACGGTCTGCGGCACGAGCTTCTCCGCGACGGATGGCTCCCTTGAGTGCGAGAAGTTCGCGCGGCTCGCGTTCGCCTTTCTTTTTGCTGTCGATGATGGCCTTTATACGGTCGTACTCGTCACCGAGACCGCACTGACGGGCCGTGTCGAGTATCTGTAACACCACATCGTCGTGTACGGCTATGTTGCCCGATGTCTCGTAAGCCACATGTACGTCGTGGCCCTGATCGCTCAAACGTATGAATGTGCCGCCCATAGAAATGACGTCGTCGTCGGGGTGCGGGCTGAATATGAGCACGCGTTTGGGGTAGGGAGTGCTTCTCTCGGGACGGGTGGAGTCGTCTGCATTGGGTTTGCCGCCGGGCCATCCGGTGATGGTGTGTTGCAACTCGTTGAACACCCGTATGTTGACGGCATAATAGTCGCCCACTTCATCGAGAAGCTGGCCCAGCGAGTTATCGATATAATCCTGATAGGTGAGTTTAAGTATGGGTTTGTCTACCTGCTGGCATAGCCACAATACGGCTTTGCGGATGAATTTGTCTGTCCACTGGCAGGTGCCCACCAGCCACGGTTTCTTGAAGCGGGTAAGCTCCACGGCCACATCTTCCGATACGACGAACTCTACGTTGGGGTGCGTCTGCATTACGCTGGCCGGTACCGCAATATCCACCGCACCTTCTACTACGCGTTCGAGCGCTTTGGATTTATCCTCGCTCCACGCGAACATTATCACCTGACGGGCGCTGAGAAGCGTTGCCAGACCCATGGTGATGGCGCGGTTGGGTACGTTGTCGCCTATGCGTATGTCGTCTGCTATTACTTTGCATGTGTTGTTGCTAAGTGCTACAAGACGGGTCTTGGTATTTACGAAAGTGCCGGGCTCGTTGAAGCCGATCTGTCCGTCGGCACCTATGCCGAGTAACATGAGATCAATGCCTCCGGCTTCGGCGATCTTCTCTTCGTAACCGCGGCAGTATGACGAGATCTCGTCGAGAGGCACATTGCCCGACAGCAAGTGTATGTTGTTCTCCTCTATGTCTACGTGTTTGAGCAACTCTTCACGCATGGCACGACTGCGGCTGTGGTCCTCTTCGGCGTTTACGGGGTAAAATTCGTCGAGACTGAAGACAACCACGTTTTTGAAACTCAAAGACTCTTCGCGGTGCATGCGTACCAGCTCGCGGTATATGCCCACGGGCGATTTACCGGTAGAGAGGCCCAACACGAACTTTTCGCCCTTGAGCGTCTTCGTCTGTATGGCTTTGGCAACCTGACGCGCTACATAGTGAGCGCCGTTTTCGGCCGTGGGGCACACCAACGTGGGGATCTGTTCATAACGGGTTATTATGTCCAGCGGTTCAACTCCCTGTTTGAGGCCGCCTCCCGTCACTAATTTGTAGTTTGAACTCATGACTGTTTATTTTTAGTTCACTGTTAAATTCTCTTTTTCGTCACGCCTGTAGCGTCTGGTCTATTATCATGTCGAACAGCTCCGTGGCGCTAAGCCCCATAGCTTTGGCCTGCTGGGGTATAAGGCTTGCGGGAGACATGCCAGGCACGGTGTTGACCTCTATGAAGTAGGGGATGTCGTCTCGCACGATGAAGTCTATGCGTACCAAAGAGCGCATGCTTAAAACGTCGTATATCGTCTTCATGCTCTCATAGAGCCGTTCCAAGGCTATCGGGGATATTCTCGCCGGAGTGATCTCCTGACCGCGACCGTTGTATTTGGCGTCGTAGTCGAAATATTCGCCGTCGGGAACTATCTCCGTGGGCGGAAACAACACGAACTCGCCTTTGTAGCGCATGATGCCGCAACTAAGCTCCGTGCCGTCGATGCACTCCTCTACGAGCACTTCGTCGCTCTCGTCGAAAGCGATCTTCACTGCCTCGGGCAACTCTCCTACGCTTTTAACCTTGCTGACACCGAAACTGCTTCCGGATGTGGCGGCTTTTACGAAAAGCGGTAACGACAATTCACTTACGATCTTGTCGGGATCGCACGGCGTATGCCTGTTCAGCCTGATATCGCGCGCCATGGCTATATCGCATCCCGAGAGGGCGCGTTTGCTCAATATCTTGTCGAAAGTGACGGCGCTGGCTGTGGGCGAGCATGTGGAGTAGGGTATGCGCATCAATTCGAAATATGACTGCAACAGACCGTTCTCGCCCGGTGTGCCGTGTATCATGATGAGCGCATAATCGAAGACGACCTCCCCTGTATCCGGTAAAGTGACAGAGAACCTGTTTTTATCCACGTCGCATCTTGTCTCTTTGCACGTGGCGTACCATTCGCGTCCGCGGACGGTTACCGTGTAGACATTGTAACGTTCTCTATTGAGGACCGATTCGACGAACGCGCCGCTTTTCAGCGATACGTCGATCTCGGGCGAGTCGCCGCCTACGAGTATTGCGACATTCAGTTTAGGTGTCATTTTTGTATGTGACTTTCGGATGAAAAAAATTTCCTTACAAATATAGCTGAAATATATATATAAAACAATAAAAAAGAGTATTATTGCATTACGGGAATTTGTCCGAAATTTGTAGCACAGCTCCCTGCATGGCTCTTTCATTCTCATTTTCAAGGAATGGGCTGTCAGAAACACAAAAAAACTTTAGTGAAATGAAAACAGGCAGAATAACGGAACTATTCGGAATAGACAAACCGGTGATATCGGGCGGCATGGTGTGGTGTAGCGGCCACAGGCTGGCTTCGGCGGTGTCTGATTGCGGCGGACTCGGGCTGATAGGTTCGGGGTCGATGCATCCCGACACCTTGCGCGAACATATCGAAAAGTGCAAGGCCGAGACCGACAGGCCTTTCGGTGTCAATCTGTCGCTTTTTTACCCTCAGTTGGAGGAGGCCGTAGATATAATAATGGAGACAGGCGTCAAGGTCGTCTTTATTTCGGCGGGCAATCCCGCTCTTTTGACCCGGCGTTTCAAAGATGCCGGCATTACCGTGGTGCATGTGGTCTCCAGCACCAAATTTGCCCTTAAGGCCGAAGCCGCCGGCGTCGATGCGGTGGTAGTCGAGGGGTTTGAAGCAGGAGGCCACAACGGACGCGACGAGACCGCCACTATGGTGCTCGTACCTGCCGTATGCAGGGCTGTGAAGATACCTGTGATAGCGGCAGGAGGTATCGCTACGGGCGCGCAGATAGCCGCCGCATTCGCGTTAGGCGCAGAGGGCGTGCAGATGGGTACGCGGTTTGCCTTGTGCGACGAGTCGTCCGCTTCCGATGCGTTCAAGGAGCGTTGCCGCTCTTTGGCCGAGGGCGGCACTATGCTGACTCTCAAAAAATCGGGCAATATACGTATGGTCAAAAACGAACTGTACGAAAGGATAGAGGCGGCGATAGACGGTTGTGCCTCCGCCGATGAGATCAAAGAGATCGTAGGGACGCGTAGAGCCAAGCTCGGGATATTCGAGGGCGATATGAAAGAGGGGATGCTCGAGATAGGGCAGACGGCAACGTTGGTCGATCGCAGTGAGAGTGTCGCGGATATATTCGCCGATATCGAAGCCGGGTATGCGGAAGCTGTAGGGAGATTATAGTCAATGACGCGAGTTAGGGATGAGAGCCTCGTTTAATTATTTGCCGTTACAATCACAACGATACGAAGCACGGATCGGAAACTGCGTGGGGGCGCACTTCGCAGCGTGTACATAAAGCGATGAATACCGCAACACCCCAATAGGCCTGTCGGTTGGGAGGGAGAGCCCCGGTACGCTCATCCCTCGGGATGGAACATTCGAAAAATACGAATATCAAAACAGCCCCTCGAACACGCCCGGTACTCCCGTGTCGAAAGTAAGTGTTTCGCCTGTTGCAGGGTGTATGAATCTTACGCGTCGGGCATGCAGTGCCACCCGGCCTATGGGCGAGGCTATTCCGCCGTAACGTTTGTCGCCTATTATGGGGGAGCCTTTGTCTCTCATGTGTACCCTTATCTGATTCTTCTTGCCGGTATCGAGTTCGCATTCCACCAATGAATAGCGGTTATTGCTTTTCAGAACCTTAAAACGCGTCACGGCCAACTCCCCCTCTTCGGAATCGCGTGTGGAGTAGACGGTATAGGCCTTGTTCTGGGCCAGATAGGACCTTATTACGCCATGAGTCTCTTTGAACGGAGGGCTCACGACCGCCACGTATTTGCGTTCGAGAATCATTCCTTTCCAGTTGTTCTGAAAAGCGTGTTGCACCTCCATGCTCTTGGCGAACAGCATCAGTCCCGATGTCTCGCGGTCGAGACGGTGAATTATGAATATGCGTGCCGACCGGTCGCGACTTTTCAGATATTCGCTCAAAATGTAATAGGCTGTCTTTACCCGTTCGCGCTCGGAGGCCATGGATAGCAATCCGTTGCGTTTGTCTATCACGATCAGGTCGTCGTCTTCATAAACTATACGCAACATCTTGTGGGTAAACGGTTTCTCTACGTGCCCGAATGTCACGCGCACTATGTCGCCGGCCGTTAGCGGAGTGTCGAACTTCGTCTTGACAACGCCGCCGACGGTCACCTGTCCGTGTGTCAGATAGCTCTTTACGGTAGTGCGGCTACTACCCTCGTATGTGCTGGTCAGAAACTCCATCAGCGTTGCGGGAGTCTCTATGGTGTGTTCGTCGTATTTAGCCGTATGTTGTTTTGCAGATGGCTTGCTCATGATACTAGATTTATTCTTCGTAAAGCAAATAGGGGGCGCGTTGCTTCCTGAACCTGTCCGCATCCTCTCTCCAGCATGCCTCTATGCTTTCTGCAGATGCACCCTCCTTTATCATGCGGCGTACGTAATCGACGCCTATCAGTCTCTCGAATGCGTTGTTGAAGAACTTGTCGCCCATGTTAAGGTCGCGGTAAGCCTTTACCACGTATTCGAGCGATATTCCTTTGCCCAATAGCTCCTCTTGCGTCATACCGGAGAGAGATACGCCGCGACATAGCCTGTCTTTGCACGGCGGGTTTACAGCCGATGGCATGGAACGGGGCGTGAAGGTATGATCGCCGTGTCTCATCGACGGATGGCCGTAAACCTTGAAAGGCTCCTTAGTGCCGCGTCCTATGCTCACGGGAGTGGCTTCGAAATAACATAGCGACGGATACAGATATACGCTCGTCATGTCGGGCAGGTTGGGAGATGGCGGCACCGGTAGTCTGTATAGCGTGCGGTGGTCGTAACCGCTCGCCGTTATCACGGTCACCAAGTCGGGATCGCCGTTTTTGACCCACCCTTCGCCTACCGCCATGCAGGCGAGCTCGCCGAGCGTCATCCCGTGAACTACCGGTATGGGATATACGCCTACGAACGAACGGTGCTTCATATCGAGTACGGGACCGTCTACATAGTGGCCGTTGGGGTTGGGCCTGTCGAGTATTATGACCGGTGTGCCGGTACGTGCCGAGGCCTCCAGAAGGTAATGCAATGTAGAAAGATAGGTGTAATAACGCGTACCTACGTCCTGCAGGTCGAATACCACCGCGTCGAGCCGTCGCATCAGCGAGTCGGCCGGAGCCTTGGAGGAGCCGTACAGCGAAACCACCGGAATGCCGCTTTTAGGGTCGCGGCCGTCGGGCACCTTCTCCCCTGCCGATATATCGCCGCGGAAGCCGTGTTCCGGCGCGAAGATATAACGTATGTCTATGCCGAGACGTGTGAGAGTGTCTACCAGATGAACCCCGCCGCATATGCCGCTGCGGTTGGTGAGCAAACCCACTTTCTTACCTTTTATGAGAGGCAGATATAGTTCGGTACGGTCGGCACCGCACTTTATGTCGTCGTTGTAACGTAGAGAC
The DNA here is from genome assembly GCA_910588925.1 of uncultured Rikenellaceae bacterium. Taxonomy (GTDB): domain Bacteria; phylum Bacteroidota; class Bacteroidia; order Bacteroidales; family Rikenellaceae; genus CASDZP01. The sequence goes on along the minus strand of CAJURV010000054.1, from coordinate 6,945 downwards.
TGCCCGTATGCGTTGACATTCAGCGCGCATAACACCGCAATGGTTATCTTCAGTAAATTTTTCATGAGGTAAAGTTAATAAAATTTTTGGCCGGTTACTGAAATATGTCTATATTAGTGGCTAAAACACGGCCATCTATTTTATTATAACCCCTTTCATGAAGATTCTCGCCATAGGACCGCTTCCGCCACCGTTGCACGGACAGAGCTTCGCCGACCGTATGGCGTTCGATTCACTGTCACGCACCGATGATGTAACGGTCATAGACACTACGATAGAGAGGGGGTTCGCCGGTAACAGACTGCCGCCTATATGGTCGCCTAAGCGTATTGCCCGGATCGTATCGATATTGTGGCGCGATGCCCCCAAGATGTGGAGGCGATACGACGTCGATTATATGAGCGTAGGGGTCTCTTTCCGCACCCTTATGCGGTTTGCACCGTATATGACGGCCGCATTGGTCAAGGGCGAACCGTACGTACTGCACACCCATTCGGCCATGCTGTACGATAACTTCGTGGCCTCGTCGCCGGTGAAACGTAGTATCATGGCGTTCTTTTTAAGGAGGGCCGCGCGCGTGATAGTACTGGGAGATCGTATAGCCCGGGCCACGGCGCATATAGTGCCGCCGAGCCATATAAGCGTATGCGCCAACGGTGTTGACGATTCGCTGTTTGTCGACAGTATATCCGAGCCGTCTGCGGACGGTACGGTGAGAGTGTTGTTTCTCAGCAATCTAATGGAAGCCAAGGGTATATTCGAGCTGTTCGAGGCGTTCAGATTGTCGGAAGAGGGTTACACGCTCGCCCTTGCCGGGGCCGTTGAGAGCGAGGCGGTACGAAAGGAGCTCGACAGGTTGATGTCCGAATATCCTGGCAGGGTACGATACGAGGGTGTCGTTACCGGAGAGGCCAAGCGCAGATTGCTCGCAGAGAGCGACGTGCTGGTGTTGCCTTCGCGCAACGAGGGGCAGGGTATAGCGATATTGGAGGCGTACGCCTCAGGATGCGCTGTGGTTACTGATCCGTCGGTCGGAGGCATCGGCGATGTTTTCAGAGACGGCGTAAACGGGGTTGCATGCGATCATCGCGATCCGCGCTCAATAGCCGTGGCTATAAGAAATGCCGCTATAAGAGCGGCGTTCTTCGCAGGAAACAATCTGAAAGAGGCAGTAAAGTATAGTAGCGGTGCTTTTGCCGCGCGTATAAAAAATATATTGGAGGAGAGCCTGAGGAGCGGTTCGAGGCTGTATTGAGGCCTTTATATAAGTATGTCTTTCAGATGATGAAAGGAGCCTATGTAAAGGTTTTTATATAGTTATATCCGTGTCCGAAGCGATAAGCTATGGCGGAAAAACGTACTATTTCATCTTACAGAACGGGTCGATGGGTCGATCAGTTCAAGTTCAGGTATTATGTCCCATATCCGTTGAGCGAGGGTGTGGAAGTGGACGATGCGGATACGGCCATGATGTTGGCCGATGCCTCTTTTGCTGTAGGCCGTCTGGACGGCTACTTGCGGGGCATGGGGCGCTCGGGTCCCTATCTGCGGCATTTGTGGACGTGCGACGCGTTGTCGTGGTTGCGTTCTGAGGGCGGTGAGCTTACTTTCGAGGAGTATCACATGCCGGACGGAGAGCTCACTGCGCGTAAACGTAGCCGCAGAGACGACACCAGACGTTACGTGGAGACAATGAACGAGGCTTTGGGCATAATGTCGTCGGGAGGTAACGGTAAGCTGTCGGTGCGGGCTTTGCGAGCAGTGCATAAACAGTTGATGGGCAGCTCCGAAGGTATCAACCGTATTCCGGGCATGTTCCGTGTGGAGCACACCGCGGTAGGGGGAGCCACCTTGCAGGATGCCGATTACGTGCCGCCGCACCCCGACGAGATACAACAGCTCATGTCTAACTTCGACGAGTTCATACAGTCGGACAAAAAGGCGCTCAACCCTCTCGTGCGTGTGGCTATGGCCCATCTGCAGTTTTTGAACATACATCCTTTCGCAGACTATAACGGCCGCATAGTACGTCTTATGACCGCACTGATGTTGTGCTCCGAGGGTATGATACCGGCACCTGCGGTGTTCGTCGGGCGTTACATCGAGAACCACAGACGTATATATTTCGACCGCATGGATACGGCCCGTTCCAGCGGCGATATGGCTCCTTGGGTCAGGTTCATGGCCGTAGGGATGAAAGAGGGTGCCGAAGAGGCCTTCGACAAGGTGACGGCCGCCGAGACCCTCGTATGCGGATTGCAGGACAAGATGTCGGGCGATAAACGTCGTGCCGATAACAGCGCCGCCCTCTTAAGGTTGTTATGCGAACGGGTCGCCGTGTGTTCCCGCGATGTGATGGAGGCGTTGGATATAACCATGCCCACCGTCAACAGCCTTATAGAGTCGTTCGTGGAGGCCGGCATACTGGAGGAGACTACGGGACAAAAAAAGAACCGTGTATATCTTTTCCGCCGCTTATGCGATGTCTTCGGGGGATAACGGAATCTTTCCGGTGCGACACATGCTGTTTTTTTTATTGGAACGGTACCAAGTTGCGGACTAAAACACAATAAGAGTGAAATTCAAAATACGAAATAACATGAAACACAAACTGATTGTATCGCTTGCCGTCGTTTCGGTCTTGTTCGCGGACGTTTCGGCACAGTCGGTGACAGGCTTGCGCAAAATCAACCCCACTACCGTGGAGGTGTCGCTCGACGACGACAGACGCATGAGCCTCGATTTCTACGGAGACGATGTTTTCCGCCTCTTCCGCGACGATGCTGGAGGCATAATACGCGATCCTGAAGCCTCGCCCGAAGCGCAGATATTGGTAGATGATCCGCGAAAAAAAGTGACATCGTTGGAGATAGGCGATGAAAACGGATTCTTTACCGTTTCCACGCCCGAGGTGCAGGTCAGAATAGACAAGCTCACATCTTGCATGACGGTGATAGACCGTAAGCGCGACAAGACGGTGTTGCAACAGGCTGCTCCCGTGGTTTTCGACAAGGGGCGCACCTGTATATCGTTCCGTGAGATGCCTATGGAATATTTCTACGGCGGCGGAGTGCAGAACGGCCGATTTTCGCATAAAGGCGAGGCGATAGCCATAGTGAACCAGAATAGCTGGACCGACGGAGGCGTGGCCTCTCCGGCACCGTTCTATTGGTCTACGGCCGGTTATGGCATGATGTGGCATACGTTCGCGCCGGGAGATTACGATTTCGGTAGGAGCGAAGAGGGTGTAGTCAAGTTATGTCACGACACCGACTATCTCGATATCTTTCTGATGGTAGGAGACGGCATAAAACCTCTGCTCGGCGGGTTCTACCAGCTCACCGGCAATCCTGTGTTGCTTCCCAAGTTCGGCTTCTATCAGGGCCATCTCAATGCCTATAACCGCGACTACTGGGCCGAAGATGAAAAAGGCATACTATTCGAGGACGGTAAAAGGTACAAGGAGAGCCAGAAAGACAACGGCGGCATAAAAGAGTCGCTCAACGGCGAGAAAGATAACTACCAGTTCTCGGCGCGTGCCGTGGTCGACCGCTATCTCGCACACGACATGCCGCTCGGTTGGGTGTTGCCCAACGACGGTTACGGTGCCGGTTACGGCCAGACCGAGACATTGGACGGCAATATAGCCAATCTGCGTGAGTTCGGCGACTATGCCCGCTCAAAGGGTGTGGAGATAGGGTTGTGGACGCAATCCGACCTTCATCCGCGCGATGGCGTAGAGGCTCTTTTGCAGCGCGATATAGTAAAAGAGGTGCGTGATGCGGGAGTACGTGTGCTCAAAACCGACGTGGCGTGGGTAGGTCCCGGTTATTCGTTCGGTCTTAACGGTGTTTCGGATGCGGCCGGCATAATGACATACTACGGCGACGACAGCCGTCCGTTTATCATCACGCTCGACGGATGGGCAGGCACACAACGTTATGCCGGTGTGTGGTCGGGCGACCAGACCGGAGGCGAATGGGAGTATATCCGTTTCCACATACCTACGTATATAGGCTCGGGTCTATCCGGGCAGCCCAACATCACCTCCGACATGGACGGCATATTCGGCGGGCAGAACCCTGTGGTAAACACCCGCGACTTCCAGTGGAAGACATGGACCCCCATGGAGCTCAACATGGACGGATGGGGCTATAACGAGAAATACCCCCATGCCCTCGGCGAGCCGGCCACATCCATCAACCGCATGTATCTCAAGCTCAAGTCGGAGCTTATGCCGTACACCTACAGCATAGCAGCCGAGGCGGTGGACGGTCTGCCCATGATACGGGCCATGTTCCTCGATACCCCCAACCGTTACACCTTGGGACGGGCCACCCGCTATCAGTATATGTACGGCCCGTGGTTCCTCGTGGCCCCCGTATATCGCGCCACATCTTCCGATGAGCACGGCGGTGACGTACGCGACGGCATATATCTGCCCGAAGGTCAGTGGATAGACTATTTCACCGGCGACATGTACGAGGGCGAGTGCGTGATTAACGACTTCGACACCCCTCTGTGGAAGCTGCCCGTATTCGTGCGTAACGGCGCTATAATACCCATGACTAACCCCAACAATAACGTGAGCGAGATAGACCGGTCGCATCGCATATACGAGATATATCCCCACGGGTTCACATCGTTTTTCGAATACGACGACGACGGCCGTACCGAGGCCTATAAGAGAGGCTATAGCGCCACAACGCTCATATATTCCGAGGCTGATGCCGACCGTCGTCGTGCCGTAGTCACCGTAGCATCCACCGTCGGCGATTTCGACGGTTTCATTCCTGTAAAGAGCACTGAATTACGTGTAAATGTGACGCAGGAGCCGACTAAAGTTAAAGTGAAAGTAGGCGGCAAACAGGTGAAACTCACGCGTGCGACATCCGAAGAGGAGTTTTCGGCTCTTGATAACGTATATTATTACGATCCCGCTCCGCAGCTCAACCGTTTCGCTACTCCGGGCAGCGAGTTCGAAAAGGTATCTATAGAGAAGAATCCGCAATTACTCGTAAAGGTGGCTCCGTACGATGTCACCTATAACTCTCTCGAGCTTACGGTAGAAGGTTTCGTATTCGCACCCGAAGACAGGTCTACGGTAAATAGCGGTTCGCTCTCGGCGCCTGCGAATGTACGTGCTCAAGACGGCGATGCCGTAGGTTACAGCATACGTCTCGATTGGGACAAGGTAGAGGGGGCCGACTACTATCAGATAATGTTCGACGATATGTTGTACACCACCATCGTTGAACCGGACTATCTGTTCGAGGATCTCAAGCCCGAAACCTCGTATAGCTTCCTTTTGCGTGCCGTAAACAAAGACGGTCACTCCGACTGGACGCCTTTCGAAGCCTCTACCGGTTCCGACCCCTTGGAGTTCGCCATACGCGGCATAAGCGCCACTGCCACCGCTCCCAATCAGCGAGGACAGAACATATCGAGGTTGTTCAACTTCGATGAGAACGACATGTGGCATACCAAGTGGGATCAGAAATCCGTACCTTTCGAGATGGTTATCGACCTGCAGACCGTGAACGCCCTCGACAAGTTCCACTACCTGCCACGCACCGACGGTAAAAACGGGATATTGCTCGCAGGCGAGGTATTCTACGGTATTGACAAGAACGACTGGATATCGGCCGGCGAGTTCTCATGGCAGAACAATAGCGACGTCAAGGTGTTCGGGTTCGACGCCAAACCGGAGGCCCGTTATATCAAGATAGTTGTGAGCGACGGTGTAGGCGGGTTCGGATCGGGACGCGAGCTTTACGTGTTCAAAGTACCCGGTACGGAGAGCCGTATGCCCGGCGACATCAACAACGACGGCCGCGTAGACCGTAACGACTTCGTGTCGTACACCAATTACACCGGGTTGCGTCGTGGCGATGCCGACTTCGATTACGTCAGCATAGGCGACGTCAATCGCAACGGCATGATAGACGTATACGACATATCTACGGTGGCCGTACGTCTCGAAGACGGCGCATACGCTCCTCCCGGAGAAAAGGTAGACGGCGATATAGTCGTTTCGACGTCCGATCGTATCTATCGTAAGGGTGAGAAGATCGAAGTGACGGTACGCGGTGAAAATCTCGAAGCGGTCAACGCCCTCGGATTCGCACTGCCGTACGATGTGCGCGACTGTGAATTCATCGCCATACGCCCCTTGGCCCTCGGTCAGATGCAGGACCTTACCAATGACCGTCTACACACCGACGGCACCAAAGTTCTGTATCCGACATTCGTCAATATCGGCGACAAAGAGACGCTGAATGGGTCTGATGATTTGTTCGTAATAGAATTCAGAGCCCGGCGCGACACGCGGTTCACACCGCAACCTGTCGATATAGTTCTTGTCGATAAGGCATTGAACACTAAACGATAAAAAGGAATAGAGCCGGGATTGATTTTCTCGGCTCTATTTTTTTATGAGAGTGTTTATTGTGCTTAGCGGCGGGGTGTTAGGTTTGAGTTGCTTCTGTATCTCGATAAATATTACGTTTTCGGCAAGACTGGATTGTTTGGTGAGAATTTAATTGCCGATGAATGTAGAAAACGATTGGCGGAGGTTCCTACCTAAAGTGGGTATTGTGTTTAACGAGTGGTGGAAAGAGATTTTTTCCTACCACTCGTACTGTTTTTCTAGTATTTTATGGGATTGTTGGTGGTGCATGTTTAAATGTTAGGTTAAGGAAAACTTATTTAGAAGTTTGTTGGATGATGCTCTTGCTTTAGCGGTTGGGTAGGGATTTTGAGCTCGGATGGGGGCGGTATTTTGCCCAGTGTCACAGTGACGGAGCCTGCGGGGGACCGCTTAAGCGTGGCATTCTTTCGATTCGCGAAGGTGATTTAAGCGGAAAGGTTTTATGATTGCTGGAACTTATGCGGGCCTCCGTTGGGGGAGGCTCCGGCCCGCTCATCCCTCGTGCCTCGGGATTT
>CAJURV010000053.1 GCA_910588925.1 uncultured Rikenellaceae bacterium | reverse complement strand
AAAGCCCGAGCGAAGCGAGGGCAATCAAACACAATTCCGCCGTTAAATCCCGAGGCACGAGGGATGAGCGGGCCGCACCTCGCGGTGGGCATAAATTTCCCCCAACGGAGGCCTGCTTACACGGTTGATTTTATAGTATTTACTGCTTCTTGCACATTCATCTACTCTCTCCGCCCGCCGCGAGGCGCGGTCCCCCGCAGGCTCCGTCCCTTGTGATGCCCGGCAAGCCCCGCTAAGACCGCTCTAACCACTCGATATAAAAATCGACTTCACCCCATCCGGCCCAATAATGCGTATATCGTCAAGCCAAGAAGATAATCGTCGCCCGGCTGAAGATGCCACGTAGCATACATTTACAGGGAATCATCAGTACCAAAACATTGCGGAAAGGGTAGCTGCGCAACCGGTTGAAGACTTCCAATAATCTGTAACATAGACGATAAAATATCCGATATTTTTGTACTATCGGGAAAAAAGAATACCTTTGCGGTGTCGTGCTACCGCAGTGCCGGTTCCGTGCGACTATGTTAAATGGCCTCGTGAAGGCCGAATATTAACTTTTTAAATTACAGAACAATGGCTGTAAAAATTCGTTTGGCTCGCCACGGTAAGAAAGGTTTCGCTTTCTATCACATCGTGGTTGCCGACAGCAGATCGCCGCGCGACGGCAAATTCATCGAAAAGTTGGGTACCTACAACCCCAACACTAACCCCGCGTCAGTAGAGCTCAACTTCGACCATGCGTTGTCATGGCTTCAGAAGGGTGCTCAACCTACCGACACGGTTAAGTCTATCCTCTCTAAAGAGGGTGTCTTGATGAAGAAGCACCTTTTGGGCGGTGTCAAGAAGGGCGCTTTCTCAATGGAGGTTGCCGAAGAGCGTTTCAACAAGTGGCTCGCGGGTAAAGAGGCTAACGAGGGCGCTAAGCTCCAGAAATTGGCCGACAGCAAGAAGGCCGCTGCAGCCGCTCGTCTTGCCGAAGAGACCAAGGTGAAAGAGGCTAAAGCCGCCGCTATCGCTGCCAAACGCGCCGAAGCAGAGGCTGCCGCAGCCGCTGAAGCCGCCGCTGCCACTGAAGCCGAAGAGGCTGCTGCAGAGACGGAAGAGGCTCCTGCTGCTGAAGCTGTTGCCGAATAGGCGTGTGCGGGCGACCGCATGAATCGACTCCGAGGGAGGATTGCTTATGAAGCGTGAGAGTTCAAAAGAGGTTATCGCAAAAGTTACCAAGCTCTTTGGTAACGACGGCCAGCTCGTGTTGAGACTCACCGACAGTTTTCCCGACGAGGTGGAGATGGAGGAACCGTTGTTCGTCGATATGGACGGGCTCGAGGTTCCTCTTTTTCTTTCGTCGTTCCGCCGCAACGGCGTAGGCAAGGCGGTGGTTGCGTTCGACGATTTCGATAACGACTACAGAGCCTCCGAGTTGGTGGGACGCGAGCTTTACGCTTACGGCGAGCCGGATGCCGACGACGAGCTGTATTGGGAAGATATGGACGGTTACACGTTCATAGACCTTGTCAGCGGCATGTCTGGCACCATAGTGTGTTTCCACGACTATTCCGACAATCCTCTGGTAGAGGTGTCTTTCTCCGGTACTAACGTGCTCGTGCCTGTGTCTGACGACATAATATCCTCCGTAGACGACGAGGCGCGCATAGTGGAGGCCAACCTGCCGGACGGCCTTATCAACCTATATTCATACGATGATTACGACGAGTAACAGGGTTGCCATATACCCGGGTTCGTTCGACCCTTTCACTCTCGGACACAAACTTATAGTCGACAAAGCCCTCATGCTGTTCGACAAGATAGTGGTCGGGTTGGGTGAAAATGTCAACAAACGTACTTTCATGCCTTTGGAGAGGCGCAAAGATATAATCCGCAAGGTGTATGCGGGCGACGAACGGGTGGAGACGGTTCACTATGACACTCTCACGGCCGACTTCTGTCGCGAGCACGGCATAAACTTCATAATAAGGGGCATACGTAACGTCGGCGACTTCGAATTCGAGCGTAACGTGGCTCAGATAAACCGTAAACTCAATTCCGACCTTGAGACTATCTTCCTGATGACCCCGCCGGAGTATTCCGAGATATCGTCCACCATAGTACGGGACATACTCGTGCACGGAGGCGATCCGTTACAATTCATGCCCGAGGGTGTCACTATGGACGATCTCAGATAACGTATCTTCGGGGCTTCCTGTAAGGGTGGCAAATTAAAATCGACTTCCGTATATAGATTAATCGGTAATCACACAAAAAAAGGACGACAAAAACTTGCCGTCCTTTTTCATATCGGTTATGTTCAATTAGAAGAACCTTATGCGGGTATCGCGTATGTCGGCCAATTCGAATACGGCATTGTACGCGCGGTTCTGCAAATTGGTCTCTGCGAGCGACTGTAGCATGATGCGTTCGCTTTTGTCGTTGGTCTCCATGCGGTCGTCTACATTTTCCACTTCGAATACGGCTATGTCCATGCCGGCTTCCACGGGGAGGGTGGTGCCGCCCTTAGCGGTGCCGGTAATGGCGCCTATTGCCGCCGGTGATACGCCGAGGTCGGCTATATAGTACGATGCGAAGTTGATGTCGGAAGCGTTTTTGATTTCGAGGTCGAATTTCTCCGACAGCTCGGTTACGCTCTGTCCTTTCATCTGCTCTTTAAGCAGGTTTGCTTTCTGTTTCTCGAGCACTACGGTGCGTATGTCGCCTTTGACCTTCTCGAAAGGAACGGTGCCGTGTTCACGTATCGAAGAGAGGTATGCCACGTAGTTGGCGTCTCCTATCGAGAATACGTCGGAACATGCGCCCTCGCCGGCTTCGAAAGCCCAGCGCGCTATCTCGCCCGACTGGTCGATGCCGTTTATCCTGTTGTCGCCCTCGCTAAGACGTGCCACCCTTACAGAGAGACCGCTCTCCGAAGCGAGCTTGTTGAAATCCGCGCCTTTCACCGCAAGGGAAGATGCGAACTTGCTCGCGTCGGCGTATGCCTCCTGTTGGGTCTGTCTGCCCGGCTCTATGAGGTATTCGATGACGGCTACCTGAACCTTCTCTACCGTCTGGCCGCGGTAGGTGTTCTCTACTATGGATATGCCGTAGGGGGTCTCTACGCTGAAAATATCGCCTTTTCTGGAGCCGATAACGGCTTTGGCGTACTCCTCGAAGCCGGGAGCGCCTATAATGGCGGGATTTATACGTCCCATGTCGCCGCCGGGGGTCTGCTGGTCGAGAGAGTATTCCGCCGCAACGGCTTCGAAATCGCCGCCTTTCCTGAGCACGCCCATGAGGCTGTCGGCCTGTTTGCCGCTACCCGGAGCCAAGACTATCTGCCTGAGACCTACCGTGTCGGGCATTGAGCGACGGCCCACCAAACGTGCTATGGTATATTTGTCGCCTGTGAGCGAGGGACCGTACATCTGGCCGTTTTCGGCGGTGCGAGCGAACCCGCGCAACTCCGACGGAAGTTCGTCCGGGCTCATGAATATCAGCGATGCGGCATCGGTGCCGTTGATTTTGGCTAGCTGAACGGGATCTTCGCTGACGCGTAACTGTTCGGCTATCTCGTCCGCGCTCTTTTCAGCGTCTTTGAAGTCGCTCTCGGAGGGGAGCGCCTCGAACACCACATACTGCAATTCGCGGCTCTCATCCTGTTTGAAAAGGCGTTTGTGCGAGTCGTAATATGCACGCATCTGTGCGTCGGTCACTTTCACCGTAGAGTCGGCCACCGACATCACGGGACGAGCCACGTACGTCACGTCGAAGAAGCGGTTGCCGTTCTCCACGCCGCGTTCCACCTCCAGGTCGGTGGTGAACACTCCGCCCGCCACGAGGCTCATGTATTTGCTCATGGCCCGCTCGTTGCTCATCTCGTTCTCTATGTATTTCCAGAAGAAGCGGCTGTTGCCGGTGGGGTCGGCGTCGAGGTTCGATACGTATGCGTTGAGCATTTCAGGGTCGAACCGGCCGCTTTGCGGATTCACGAATATGGAGCTTATCACCGGAGAGATCCATTCTCCCGTAGCCATGTCGGTGAGCTCCTCGGGGCCAACTACCAAGCCGAGATTCTCCAGGCTGGGGCCGAACGACAACTCACGCGCTATGCTCTCCCATGCCGCATTGCGTACCTGACGGGTCTGTTCGTCGTTGAGGTTCTCATTGCCCGTGGCTATCTGTTGCGAACGGGTAATGCGCTCTATGCGGTTCAGATACTCCTGATAAGTGACGGTTTCGCCGTTGATGCGGCCGACATTCATCTTCGACGAGTTGAAAAGAATGCCGCCCGAACCGGCCAGGTCGCCGAGAAGAAAAGCCAAGAGCGAAACGCCTATGACGACGGCCAGTACGGCACCGCCTTTCGTTCTGAGAGTGTTAAGTGTAGCCATTTATACTAAGTTTTTCATTGAAAGGGACTTGCCCTCTTGAAATTTGATTATTGCCAATAGTGAACAAGACGTATAATGAATTTATACGACCTGCGAATATAGTAAAAACTTTATAATTAATGTGATTTTGAGATAAATATTGACGTTTTTCCCATGTCGCGACATGCAAAGGCGGGTATGTCTTTCGGTTCGGTTTTTATACTTAGCAACCGGTCGGAAATATTTTATAGTAAAATGCGGATATTATGCTTGCATAACCGGTTTATTTTGTTATATTTGCCAAAAGAGTCCTTTGGTCCGTACATAATGGTGCGGGTACTTTTAAAATCGTTTATGCGGGAGAGTGTCCCGGAGTGGTTCGGAACGAACTTTTTGTGTAACCCTAATTAAGATATGAAGTCATGAGACGTAAGATTACACCACTGATTACGGTCTCATTCGCTTCGGCGATATTGTCTCTCGCTTCGTGCAGTAAAGACGAAACAGCCGACATGTATGCCGGCTACGACTACGACAGAATATGCGTGCTCAAGGCTTCGGACTTGGATGAGGACGAGTTCCTCGCATACAGTCTGCACGATGCCGTCGACTTCGATATTCCCGTAAGCGAGGCCATAGCGTTAATGGAGGCCATACACGGCCCGAGCGCCACTACCTATTCTTCAGACGACGCACTTAACGTTACGAGCGTACGTAAACTCGGGCGACAGACCTATTCCGATGCCGATGCTTCGGCCGGGCTCTACCTCATAGAGCTGGAGGCCGACGGAAATGCGGGTTACTCCATCTGCTCCGCCGACAAACGCTACCACGAGGTATTCGCTTTCGTGCCGCAAGGCTCCGTGTCGGACACTGTTGAAAACAAGGCATTGGCCGGCTTCATAGGTAATATGGAGGCTATTGTACGCGACAGTGTCGCCCGTTTCAACGCCCTGGCACAGTCACGTTACGAGTCGGCCGTAGCCAAGATAGAGGCCAAAAGGCAAGAGGCTATGGAAGAAGCCGGATACCGTAGTGCTACTTACGGAGTTACAGACCCCATCCCTCCCGATACTCCTTGGGAGGATCCTTTCGATTTCAGCCGGTGCGTGTTTGACCATATTGATAAATCCGATGTTAGTATATCAGAGACAGAAGTGCCTTTAAAAACTAAATGGCATCAAGGAGAACCGTATAACGATTTATTGGAATATGCCAAGCCGGGACAAGTAAGTGCGTCTAATTTCAAAGTATTTGTGGGATGTGTTCCGGTAGCTATAGCTCAGATTATGGCGCACTACAAAAAAGGATACAATTTTACTTCCGATATGTGGAACAGAGTGACAGCTGAACCGGATATAGATAAATTACAAGATCCTGAAGCAAGGACTAGGGTTCAGCAGTTAATGAAATACATATACATTGGGACTAATGCAATATCCGATTCTAAGGGCACAAGCATGGATCAGGAAGAATACGAACAGTTTCTAAGGAATATAGGATTCTCTTTTGCAAATCCCGCTCCATATGATTATGCTAAAGCTAATATAGATTTTAATGCAAGACGATTATTGTTAGTGGTGGGCGATGACCTTAATGGAGGACTTCCTCACGCGTGGATAATTAACGGATGTAGAAAAAAGATTGTACCTGAAAAGAATGTTTATTATTGCGAACCTAAAAACGGAGGCGAATGGTATTATAAGACTCATCCCAATTACATGTCGAAAGTGTATCAATATGTTAGATGTGAATGGGGTTGGGGAGGTAGCTCTGACGGTTGGTTCTCAGAAAATTTAATAATGCCATATGTTAATGATAAATATGCTAAATATAGTATAAGAGGTGTTTATTACGAAATAAAATAACAATGCCATGAAAAATATATTGTCATTTTTGATTATCGCCGCACTGAGTGTGCCTGCGATATCGTCGGCGCAGGAACATAGGGGTTGGGCTGCAGGCATAAAAGGCGGTCCGTTGTACGGAACTGTAATGGGGACATTGTATCAGAATATCCATACTGATCTACCCGGTTTGGAGACCAGAAAAAGTAAGGCCGGTGGATTCGGAACGAACTCTTATCTGAATGGTTTCGCCGCTATTTACAGCGATTATCGTTTTAACGATTCGTGGTCTTTAGGTTCGGAGATTGGTTTCGTTATGATGGAAGATGCCGCATTCATGCGAAACAACTGGGTATTGAAGCCAAAAGAGTATGATCGGTTTAATTTATATGTCGCTCCTGCCATCGCAAAATATTATATTCCCAAAACAAAAGGATTGCATCTCACTTTGGGCCCGGAGCTCAGAATCCATCTCGGTGACCGTTATTTTAATTTCTTTGGTAACCCGGGTAGTGCCGGCTGTGAATTCAAATATAATTCCGTCGCATTTGCAATCAATTCAGGAATAGGCTATCGGTTTAAATTCGGAATGACATTGCAGGCCGAATATTCTGCCGGCTTGACAAGGATGGTAAGTAAGAAAAGCGACGATAAATATTTCTTCCTCAGGGTACATGACGATATGTTCCGCTTCTCGTTGAGCTACGATCTGTTCAAAAGGAGGAAATAATATAACGATACTATTAAAAAAGGAGATGCGGGTTAGCGCATCTCCTTTTTTTCTATCTTCTGAACCGGAACGCAAACCCTGCATGAGCCGTAATGCCCGGGTTTATAGGTGTGTAGCGCGTAACCAGGCCGGGCTTGCTGTCGAGCAGGTTGTCGACGCCGACGAAGAAACGGTATTTATTGATTATCAGGAAGCTGACATTCACGTCCAAAAGTGTTCGCGATGGTAGGGTGTAGGTATATACGGCGGCGTCGGGAGCCATAGCCATAACCTCTTTCTCTCCCAAGTAGCTGGCCGAGAAGAATATGTCGTAGTCTACCCTCTTGTGGTTGAGGGTGTATTTGGTGTTGGCGGTAAAAGAGTGGGGGCGGTAACCGAACGCATCCGGCACCGGCACAGCATCGTTCGACTTGCGTATGTAGCTGTACCGCATATCTATGGTCCAGCCTTTCAGCGGCCTGGCCTCGGCTCTCAGGTCTACCCCGTAGTATTGGTTTTTATTGCCACGTGCGAATGCGAGCCCGTCTGCCGAGGGGGTCACGGCTATGGTGTTTCTGAACATGGCTATGTATGGGCGTGCCCACAGCGATATGACATCGCCGGAGAAGCGCGCCTCTAAGCTCACGTTATTCGATTTCTGACGCCTGAGCCAAGGGGTGCCGCGCAGTACGGTGCCGTCGGGTAGTTCTACGTATGCGTACATCTGCTCCATAGAGGGCTGTATGTATGCGAGGTTGTATCGCCCCTCCACCGCGAAACGTCCTGCCTCGTAACCTACGCTCAACTCGGGGTTGACCGAGGCGTGCTTCATATATTTGGGCTTGCCTACGAAGTTGGTGTATATCTTCACGAAGTTGTCCCATCCGAAGTTGTCGATCCTTAGACCGCCCGTCACGGTAAGGCCGCCATGTCTGAACTCCTCCAAGCCATAAAGCGACAACACGTTGTACTCGTGCCGTTTATCGTATCCTCCCGAGAGCCCCACAGAGTTAAGACGATTCATGTACATCTCAGCCCCGGCCCTTATGGTGTGGCGGTCGTTAGGACGGTTGACCCACTCCACGGACGGGGTGAACAGCAGGCTTTTGCGCAAAGAAGCGGTTCCATCGTCATGCAAACGGCGATAGTCTGTATGGCCGTACAGGTCGAAAGTGACGGTATTGCGGCTGTTTATGTCGTATATTACGGATATGTCGCCGCTTCCGCCGTAACTCTCGGTGTGGCCCCACCGGCCCTCGAACAGCTCGGGGGCGTAACCTATAGGCAACATGTTACCCTCCGCCTCGGCGAAACCGTAACGTTCGGTGCGGTACGCGTTTCCGTATATTTTTATCAGAACCTTGTCGTGAGCCGCTATCGTGAAATATTGGGACAGATTGAGGTTCATCCCCCCCTCTGCCGACATGACGCCGCCCACTTCGAAAGGAGATGCGGAACCGCCGAGAGGTGTGGCTACGGCGGCGCGTGTGCCCGTCATAAGATACGGATCGCTGTTACGTACCGAAAAGCGGGTGTCGGACGAGAAACGGCGGCGGTTGAAACGTGCCGACAAGGCTGCGGAAAGCTGCGGGGAATCCATACGGCGGCGGTAGCTGCCCTCGTGGTTGTCCATATCGCGCCGCGCAGGGGTGTCGTAACGGGCCTGCACCCCTATGTTGCGGTTGTAGCCCGTCTTGTCCTCGGTTATGATGTTTATGACCATGCCGACGGCATCGGAGCCGTAGAGCACAGAGCTGCCGCGTTTTATCTCCACTTTTTTGACGTCGCTCAAGGGTATGCGCGAAAGGTCGAACGTCTCGCCCATACCGCTCTGGCGTTTGCCGTCTACCAGTACGAGTATGCCGGTGCCTACGCCGTAGCCCTGTATGTGAATGTCGGTGCCGGCCGTGCTCTGCGTTACCTCCACGCCCGGAATAAAACGCTCTAAAAGCGAGGGCAGGTCGACAGCGCCGCTTATCTCTATGGTGCGGTCCTCCTCTACCGTATGTATGCAGTGGGTGAGGTTGGATGCCAACAGGTCCGCCACTGAGAGCGAGTCGATACCACGACTATTTTCTACGATGTTCTCCGTATCGGCCTGATAACCAGCCTGAGCGACGGAAGATAAGATCATAGATAAAAATAAAATCGCAAAAAAAGAGATTGATTTCATTATTATCATTAATTTTACGTCAGTTATGGCGAGCCATATCGCGTAATGTCATGATGCAAATATAGTGAAAGGCGAGTGCAGAGCCAAAAGGAAATGAAACGAAGTGAAATTTCACTTTGGCTATGTCGAGCCGCATCCTATATTATTCAAATATAGTGAAAGGCGAGTGCAGAGCCAAAGGAAAATGAATAATGAATTTTAGTTGGGTAATGCCGAGCCGCATTCTATGATTATTCTAACTATAGCAATTTCCGATTGAATCGTATTTAGACAGCCATGAACAGAGAGTGTGATTTCCTTATCATAGGTTCGGGCGCCGCCGGCCTGAGCATGGCATTGAAGGTTGCCGGACACGGACGTGTAATAGTGGTGACCAAGAGCGATATATCCTCTACCAATACGGCCGAGGCGCAGGGCGGCATAGCGTCGGTCACCTATCCTCCCGACGATTTCGGCAAGCATATACGCGACACTATGGTATGCGGCTCCAACGAGTGCGATCCCGAAGCCGTGCGCATAGTGGTGGAGGGCGCTCCGGCGCGTATCAAAGACCTGATAGGCTGGGGCGTGGCTTTCGACAAACAGGGCGGCCGTTACGATCTGGCCCGAGAGGGAGGTCACAGCGAGCACCGCATATTGCATCACAAAGATTATACGGGCCGCGAGATAGAGGACAAGCTCGTGGCGCGTGTCAAGGAGCATCCCAACATAGAGGTGCTCGAACATCACTTCGCCATAGATCTGCTCACACAGCATCATCTCGGGCTCTTAGTCAAGAAGAGCACCCCGGGCATAGAGTGTTACGGGGCCTACGTTCTAAATCTCAAAGACCACTCCGTATTCACGGTGCTCTCCAAGGTAACGGTGCTCGCTACCGGCGGCGTCGGTAATCTTTACAACGTCACCACCAATCCGCATGTAGCCACCGGCGACGGCATAGCCATGGCCCATCGCGCCAAGGCCGTGGTCGAGAACATGGAGTTCATACAGTTTCATCCCACCGCCTTATATTATCCCGGGGAGCGTCCGTCGTTCCTCATAACCGAGGCTATGCGCGGTTTCGGCGCCGTGTTGCGCACACAGAACGGAGGGGAGTTCATGCACCGTTACCATCCTATGGGTTCACTCGCACCGCGCGATATAGTATCGCGAGCCATTGATAACGAGCTTAAGAGCCGCGGCGAAGATTTCGTCTATCTGGACGTAGCCCACAAGCCCGCCGACGAGATAATCCAGCACTTCCCCAACATCTACAACAAGTGTCTCTCCATAGGCATAGATATCACCAAAGATATGATACCGGTGGCGCCTGCGGCCCACTACTGTTGCGGAGGGATAAAGGTGGACGGCGACGGTCAGACCTCGATAAACCGTCTGTATGCCATAGGCGAAACATCCTCTACCGGGTTGCACGGCGCCAACAGGCTGGCATCAAACTCGTTGATAGAGGCGGTGGTGTATGCGCACAGGGCTGCCGAACATGCCATGTCGAGGGTGGAGGGCATAGAACTTCAACACGGCATCCCCGACTGGGACTACGAGGGCACCTCCATACCCGAAGAGCTGGTGCTGGTGACACAAAGCCGCAAGGAGTTGCAACAGGTCATGAACAGTTACGTAGGCATAGTACGTTCCGACATGAGGCTCGAAAGAGCGTTCAGCCGTATGGAGATAATATTCAAGGAGACGGAGGAGCTGTACAAGAGGTCGACCCTCTCGCGCCATCTGTGCGAGCTGCGCAACATGATAGCCGTGGCCTACCTTATAATAAAACAGGCCAAAGAGATGAAACAGAGCGTAGGCCTGCACTACACTATCGACTATCCCGCTCCGGGGATCACGGCCAAAGAGTTTTAGGGGCACAGCCCCTTTTTGAATCAACTTTATATGTAGGTTGTGTCGCTTGACGAAAGTGAAAACGGCGTATCGGTCGGTGCAAATGGATTGGATATGCACGGTTATCTTTTCAAATCGACTATCGGGTCGCGTGTCTTCGCTTTGGGTCGGAAGTGGAAACAGCGTGTCTATCGATGTTTTTCCGGGAAATGTATTCAGGGAGATATTATAATGATAATTGAGATATTAAAATCACCTGTTATTCGTATGTTTATCGTCTTGTTTCTGACGATATGTTGCTCTAAGTCGGATAATGACGATGGAGTCATGGAGTGGGTTGCCGAGACCCCTGCGGATTTCAGGTTCACAGATCGTTATGTAGGGGTGGATGTTCCGGTGGAGGGCTGCACGTTCGCTTTCAGATGTACCAACTACCCGACTGTGAGGTTCGCCTCGGCGTCGCCCGCATACGACCTGTCCACCGACGATGCGGTAAAACACGACGGATTCTACTTCGGCAAGATAGAAGGCGGCCTTTTCACCGTAGAGTTCGCACCGAACGAATCGGGGTTCGACACGCGTACGGCGAAGATAACGTTAGCCGTAGGCGATGCTACCTATGATTTCTATTTCGTCCAGACCGGCTCCGTCACCGAATGACAATGCGAGAGGCTTAACGTTTCTTCTGGTTATTGTTACGATAACCGGCTTTTTTGTTGTTATTGTTTTGTTGCGGACGCTTTTTGCCGCCTTTGGGTTGCGGCTTGGTTTGCTTGTAGAGCTTGGTGCCGTTGAGAATGTCTTCGTCAAGATGTAGCGCTCCTTTGGAGAAACGTTCCATGTCGGCTATTATCACCTCGTTGGAGGGGTATTCGTCATTATACTCGAACGACTTGACCTTCATGAATTTGGCTATGTCTACGGCGATAGCGTCGCGCTCCTGCCGGTCTTCGATCTTCACTACGGCATCTATTATGCCACGTATGTTGCGGCCGTATTGCTTGTGGGCGAAATCGCGCCGGGGATATCCCAGTTTGGCGGGATGATACGCCAAGGCCTCTTCCGACGGTATGGGATAGGGGCTGTCGACATCAAGATCGAATCCGGCCATTATGAAGAGGTGGTCCCACAGTTTGTGACGGAAATCGGCGGTATCGCGCAGATGGGTGTTGAGGTTACCCATGACGGCTATCACTGCATAAGCCTGACGGGTACGCAGATCACGATCCTTGATCAGACGCAGATCGGCCACCATGTCGTGTATGTGGCGTCCGTATTCCGGCAAGATCAGTTTTTTACGCTGAGAGTTGTAGTTCTTGAAATTCATCGGATAATATGCTGACGGAACCGACCGTGGCAGGTGATTTTCAGGCCGGTCGTCCATTTTTTTAATGTTTAAGACTCTATTTATCGAAAATTTGGCTACCTTAGTGCCGTTTGTCGGACTTGATGAGTCTAAACAAATATTATGCAAATATAATAGTTATTTTCAATTATGGATAAAATTCTTGTCATAGATGACGAACGGGTGATAAGAAACACGCTCAAAGAGGCGCTCGAATACGAGGGATACAGCGTCGACACGGCCGCAAACGGAGCGGAGGGGCTCGATATGGTCCGCAAGAATAAGTACGGATTGGTTATCTGCGACATAAAAATGGAGGGGATGGACGGTCTCGAATTTCTCGAAAAGGTGACCGCCGACGATAATCTCACTTTCCCGGTGATAATGATATCGGGGCACGGTAGGGTGCAGACGGCTGTGGAGTGCGTCAAGATGGGCGCTTTCGACTTCATAGAGAAGCCTCTCGACCTCAACGTGATATTGATGCGCGTGCGTAACGCCATGGAGAAGAAAGAGGGTGTGGTTAAGGCCCGTCGCAAGAACAAGAGCAAACAATCCGTATCTGCCGACGGCGCAGACGAGATCATAGGCGAGTCGCCCGCCATCACCAACATAAAGAAACTCATGTCGAAAGTGGCCACTTCGGAGGCGCGCGTGCTCATCACCGGCAGCAACGGTACCGGCAAGGAGTTGGTGGCGCGCGGCATACACCGCATGAGTCACCGTAGCTCGGGCCCCTATGTGGAGGTCAACTGCGCCGCCATACCGGGCGAGCTTATAGAGAGCGAGATGTTCGGTCACGAAAAGGGTGCGTTCACCAGTGCCGACAAACAACGTAAGGGTAAATTCGAGCTGGCTGATGGCGGTACTCTTTTCCTCGACGAGATCGGAGATATGAGTCTGCCCGCCCAGGCCAAGGTGTTGCGTGCGCTGCAGGAGGGCAAGATAACGCGTGTAGGCGCCGACAAGGATATCGAGGTCAATGTACGCGTAATAGCCGCCAGCAACAAGAATTTCGCCGAGGAGATACGTAACGGTAACTTTCGCGAGGACCTTTACCACCGTTTGAGCGTGGTGGTGTTGCATGTGCCGTCGCTCGCCGACAGACGCGAAGATATTCCGTTGCTGGCCGACCATTTTGTCAAGAGAATATGCGAGAAAGAGAATATTCCAGCCAAGAGCTTTTCGGATAAGGCTATAGAGATGCTACAGCAGATGCCGTGGACGGGTAATGTGCGGCAACTTCTCAATATAGTGGAGCGTCTTGTGGTATTTACCAAAGATGAAGATCGTCCCATAGACGAAAACGATGTGCAGAGTTATGTTATAGATATGCAGTCTATAATGTAGGAGGCGTGTGCTTTCTCTTTGCGGAGTCGGCTTTATATGTTGTTTTAATCGGCATATAAAGTCGATTTTTTATGTGAATAGTTTATATTTTGTCCGGGTTGTGCGTTGTCAGGGGCCTTGGGACTGCTAAGCGGAAAGTGTTCGGTTGTTTCTCGTTTCGCTCGGAACGGGTACGGCTTACTGTGTTCGAATTAGGTGGTTGGCGAGAGACCTCTTTTTAGTATGATGGTATGCGCATTAGCTGCATTTTGGTGGCGACTAGGACGAAAGCAAACTTTATGTCGAATGGTTAGAGCGGTTTTAGCGGGACCTTGCCTTACGTCAAAAGGGCCGGAGCCTGCGGGGGACCGCTTAAGCGTGACATTCTTTCGATTCCCAGCGGTGATTTAAGCGGAAAGGTTCTATGATTGCTGGAACTTACGCGGGCCTCCGATGGGGGAAATTTCTGCCCACCGCGAGGTGCGGCCCGCTCATCCCTCGTTCCTCGGGATTTAACGGCGGAAGTTGTGTTTGATTGCCCTCGCTCCGCTCGGGCTTTCTGACTATTCGTTACGGCGTA
>CAJURV010000052.1 GCA_910588925.1 uncultured Rikenellaceae bacterium | reverse complement strand
CGCGCCTCGCGTGAGTTTCGGGAGAACAACTGAACTTGCGTCAATCGAAAACATCTGATAACAACCCAATCGTAAAGCGGGCCTCCGTTGGGGGAGGCTCCGGCCCGCTAATCCCTCGTACCTCGGGATTTAACGGCGGAAGTTGTGTTTGATTGCCCCTCGCTTCGCTCGGGGCCGGAAAACAGAAGTTGTAATCGACAATCCTAGCTCCGCTCGGGACCGATTGCGTTTATATCATTAACTGTCTGCGAGATATTAATACAATTTTTTATAAAATACAACCCCGCAAAATGAACTACACTTTTGCGATGTTTCTCCCGGCATCACAAGGGACGGAGCCTGCGGGGGGACGCATAAGCGGGAAGTTCGGGAAAACAACGGAACTTACTTTTTTCGAAAATATCCGATAATAACCCAGTCGTAAAGCGGGCCTCCGTTGGGTGGGGCTCCGGCCCGCTCATCCCTCGTTCCTCGGGATTTAACGGCGGAAATTGTGTCTGACTGCCCCTCGCTTCGCTCGGGGCCAGGAAAGCGAAATTTGTAATTGATGATCTTTGCTCGAATCCGAAAAAACAAAAAGCTAAAAATTATTCTCCAATTATAGCAGAACAAAAAAACAGAATTTTATCAGATCCTCTTAACTCTGCCCGAGAATGCGAAAAACATCTTCTTCCGTAACCTCACTAACACATGCTATTACTACTTGTGCCATAACTATAAGAAAACCTTAATTCTCAATAAGCCTAAAATAAAATGCCCCTACTTCAAAAAACTTCATACTTCCCCAAACTCACAAAAAAAGCGCCCCATCCGAGGCGCCGAATACAAAGATCGAATACCAATAGCTCTACTATCCCAACGGTATTTTCGCCACCCGTTTTTCATGTCGTCCGCCTTCGAACGAAGCTGCAAGAAATGCTTCCGCTATAGCCGCCGCCTCTTCGTTTTTAATGAAACGTGCGGGCATGGAACAAACGTTGGCATCGTTATGCGAACGGGCCAGTACGGCTATTTCGGGGGTCCAGCACAAAGCCGCCCTTATACCGGCGTGTTTATTGAGGGTCATGGATATGCCGTTGGCGCTCCCGCAAAAAGCGAACCCCAACTGACACTCCCCTTTCTCCATACCGTAACCGAGAGCGTGGGCATAATCCGGATAATCTACACTCTCCGTAGAGCTACAACCGTAATCTTTAATTGCATATCCCTGCGACAACAGAAATCCCGCGATGAACTCTTTCATTTCAAAGCCGGCATGATCCGACGCCAAACCTATAACCATGCGATAACGTTTTTATAATTTACTTGTCGACATACTGTCAGCCGACACATATTTCACCCGAAATTCATCGACCCGCAAAGCCGACGCACTATTTATCCCTACTTACTGCATAGTCCGCGAACAGTGCCAACGACCGTTTGACCGGACTGTCTTCGTAGCACCCGAGCAAGGCCTTAGCCTCGTCGGCGAGCGTATGCATCCTGTCGGAGGCCTTATCGAGCCCCCCCTGATCTATCACGAAACTACGAACGGCATCGAGCGAGGCCGAATCGTGAGCCGCGCGCATAAGATGACCCAATATACGGTCGCGATCGCTCTTGGACACCGACGACAGAGCCTCTATCAAAGGCAACGTCATCTTACGCTCGCGTATATCGCCGCACGTCGGTTTCCCTGTTACATCGGCAGCGGAATAGTCGAGAATGTCGTCGCGTATCTGAAACGCTACGCCTACAAGCTCGCCGAAACGTTTCATACGTGCGCACGCCTCTTCGGATGCACCTGCGCTACGTGCTCCCGCTTCTGCCGCAGACCCCAAAAGAAGCGCCGTTTTGGAATGTACCACCTCCAAATAATCGTCATAAGAGACCGATAGACGTTGCGACATGTCGGCCTGCAACAACTCGCCGGCACTCATAGCCTCCATAACGGACGCGATAGTGTCTATCAGGCTATAAAGACCGTGTTCCGAAGCTATGCGTATGCCGCGCGACAACAGGAAATCGCCTACCAACACAGCCTGATGCGACCGCCACAAGGCATTCACCGACCAACGTGCACGACGCCTGTAGGCCTCGTCGACTACATCGTCGTGTATAAGCGAGGCGGTATGCGTTATCTCTATAAGAGCGGCGGATATATATGTGCTCTCTACTACAGAACCGTGCAACGATGCGGAGAGAAGCAGAAAAATAGGACGCATGTGCTTGCCCGATCCGGCGGCTATAAAGTCGGTCATGCGCCGTATATGCGGAACGTCACTGGAGAGAATCCGTCGATAACAACGCTCGAACTCCTCCAAATTATCCTTTATAGGACTCTTTATCTCCTCTATCTGCGACATTGCCGAAAAGTCTTTCCGAGCAAAGATAACAATTTTTGATAATTATATCTTCCGTTTTTTATCCTTATCTATGTAATGTCGTTAAAAAACCGATTACGCCTCATTAGGCGCCAGACCCACCTAAGAGAGTCGGTTATCTCGAAACGCCCCTCCAACCGTATGTCGGCGGACGAAGCCCCTATCATCACCTTGAAGTAGCCCGGCTCCACGGTAAAGTTCATATTCCCATCCCATAACCCCAGCTCCTGCGGACCGAGTTCGAAGCATACCGTCTTCTTCTGACCGGGAGCAAAGAGATACGTTCGAATCCCCGCAATACCTTGGTGTAGGTGGTGACGCTACTCACCTCATCGCGAAGATACAACTGAACCACTTCGTCGCCCGCCACATCGCCTATGTTCTTAACCGTGCAACTCACGACAACCGTTCCCTGCAGCCCTTGTTTCTGCGGGTCTATTACAAGATCGCCATATTCGAACGACGTATAGCTCAACCCGTGACCGAAAGGATATAACGCCCCCGACACCGACGATGAAGCCTTTGCGTCCGACCCCGGCTTGAAAGGAAATGCGAACGGTATCTGTCCCACCGATTTGGGGAATGTCACGGCCAACCTTCCGCCGGGATTGTAGTCGCCGAACAACGCTTCGGCCACTGCCTGTCCGCAGAACTCGCCGGGAAACCACGCATGCAATATGGCGGGAATGTATCTGTCGGCATAATTGACAGACGACGCACGCCCGTCCAACAATACCAATACCACCGGTTTGCCGGTGGCGTATACGGCCTGCAGCAACTCCTCCTGACGTCCCGGAAGATCGAGACTGGTACGCGATCTCTCTTCACGCACGGTCAATTCGTTGCCGCCCAACACCATAACCACCGCGTCGGCCCCCCGGGCAATCTCCACGGCCTCCTCTATCATGCGTGTCTCCCGTTCCGTTTTAGGGAAATCGAGTATCTCGCTCTCGGGAAAGTGAGGATCTATTATATCGCATCCCTTGCTATAAGTCACTTCGGCCCCGGGCAAAAGTTCTTTTATGCCTTCGTACACCGTCTTCACAGGGGCGTTGGCGGGACCGTACCGGCATATCAGCTGATCGCGCTCATCGGCATTGGGACCTATAACGGCTACCGAGCGTAGCGATTTGGATAACGGGAGCAAACCGCCCTCGTTCTTGAGCAACACCAACGACTGCCGCGCAGCCTCCAACGCCACGGCTCTATGTTCCTCGCTATGCACTATACGTTCGGCCTCTTTGCCGTCGCCGCGATAGGGGTCGTCGAACAATCCCAACCAGAATTTAACCCGTAATATCTCGGCCACCCGTTCATCGAGGGTCGCCTGCGATATCTTTCCGTCGGCCACGGCTTTGCGCAACGGGACAATGAAATCCTCCGGCGGCGTAAAGTGAGTGCGTACGTTGAGTCCGGCATTAACGGCGCGTGCGATGCCATCTTCGTATGTCGCAGCCACGCCGTGCTTGCCCGATATGAACTCCACGGCCTCGCTGTCGGAGACCACATAGCCCTTGAAACCCCACTCATGACGCAATATTCCGGTAAGAAACCGATAACTGCCCGTTACAGGCTCTCCGTCGTAATCGTTATACGAACTCATCACCCCCAACGCTCCGGCCTCACGGAAAGCCACGCGGAAAGGGTCGAGGTAGAGCGTACGCATCTCGCGCGGAGCCACATGCGGATCGGTACGCGTCATTCCGTCGCGTCCGCCCACCGGGATGCTGTACACTGCGAAATGTTTGGGCGTAGATACCAGATTATATTTTTGCAGGCTCGTTATCATACTTTTACCCAACTGCCCCACCAGATACGGGTCCTCGCCGTAAGTCTCCACGCAACGGCCCCAGCGCGGGTCTTGCGCTATGTCGAGTATGGGCGAATATATATTGGTGTACCCCAACGCCGATGCCTCCCGGGCCTCCACCTCGCCTATGCGGGCGATAAGATCTTTATTCCATGTGGCGCCCTGTCCGCACTGGGCCGGGAAATAGGTGGCCCTGTCGTGACACAGACCTCGGATGCCCTCGTTGGTGAAATCGACAGGGATGCCCAGACGCGTCTCTTCCACGAACCAGCGCTGAATGGCATGCTTGGCCTCGACGTGCTTGGTGTAGGGGAAAGAGTATTCGGAACGGAAACCACCCAATCCGTTGTGCTCTTCGTCTATGTTGCCTATGCCGTCTTTCCATATCTCACTCTTCCAGCTCTCCTGCGGCAGGGGATCTTTCAATATGCGGCCCGAGCCGTAGAGGGTGGCCATCTGGCAGGTCTTCTCCTCCACCGTCATCTGCGAGAGCAGATCCCGAACCCTATCCTCCAACGGAGCGGCCGGATTCTCGTACACATCCATACGGCCGTTCTTGTTGAAATCTATCCAGCCTTTGCGGTATATTCCGTCACGTGAAGCGCCTGCCGTATGCGGCAGAATAATAAGTGCGGCGAGTGCCGATAAAACGTATCTGTTCATGATAGCATGGCCTTCATTGCTTCGTACAAAGGTACGAATTATTTCATAACCGGAGCAGGCCACGGCCAGTACGAGGGAAACTACAGACTGAAAGCGCATGCCGACGGCAGACCTAAAATGCGTATAATTTTGCATGTTGTTAAAAAAGAGTTATCTTTGTGCCGCTGTTTAACAAAATTTTTACGATTATGCCTAAAATGAAAACCATCTCGGGAGCGAAGAAGCGCTTCACTCTCACCGGTACAGGTAAGGTTAAGAGAAAACACGCTTTCAAAAGCCACATCCTTACCAAGAAAACCACCAAGCAGAAACGCAATCTGACACACACCGGCATCGCCACCTCGTCGGATGCGACCACGATCCGCGCAATGCTCGTCAAATAAGTCGACGGACCTGGAATTTCCGCAAAAAGCGAACTATTTTTTATTTTGTTTAATCAAGATCGAATTAGCCTCAAAGAGCCGAAAGGCCGCTAACCGTTCAAAAAAACAACACTATGCCAAGATCAGTAAACGCAGTAGCGTCGAGAGCCAGAAGAAAAAAAGTATTGAAACTGGCCAAAGGTAACTTCCTCGCAAGAAGAAACGTATGGACAGTTGCCAAAAACACCGTAGAAAAAGGTCTCACCTACGCTTACCGCGACCGTAAGAACAAAAAACGCGAATTCCGCGCCCTTTGGATACAGCGTATCAATGCCGCAGCCAGAATGCACGGCATGACCTATTCGGAATTTATGGGCAAGATAAACAAGAAAGGCATCGAGCTTAACCGCAAGGTACTCGCAGACCTCGCGATGAACCACCCGCAGGCTTTCGTAAAAATCGTCGAGTCTGTAAAATAGTCTCGACTTATAAACAGTTCATGAGCGTCAGGCATTCGGCCCGACGCTTTTTTATATCCGTACGAGACCTCTATGCGCCGTAAGATAATCCGCCGTCGCTTTCCTGACAACAGAGACATGGCGCTTTCCGTCCCCACAGCTATAGCTGAAGTTTATTCTGCATGACCGGGCGATACCATTCCGATTTTTCATCTTTTGCCCCCAAGATTTCAAAAACCGATTGGCTTTTCGAGAGGTAGCAAGGCTCCGTCCATTGTGGCACGGATCGAGGCGTCGCCAAGACATATTCGCTCCGTTTTCACCTGCATGAAACATGGCGACCGCATATAAATCCCATTCAAGATGCGACGAGTACTCTTTATTTACGGTATATTTGCATATCGACACCCCATAAGATGAAAGACTTCGCAGCCATAGACTTCGAGACGGCCAACGGCAAACGCTCAAGCGTATGCAGCGTGGGAGTCGTCATAGTGCGGAACGGATCCATCACCGACACCATATACAGCCTGATACGTCCGTGGCCCAACTATTACAGCCGTTTCACAACGGCCATACACGGCCTTACATGCAGCGACACCGACGACGCCCCGCTCTTTCCTGAGGTATGGAGCGCCATAGCTCCGCGAATAGAGGGTCTCATTTTAGTGGCACACAACAGTCCTTTCGACGAGGGGTGCCTCAAAGCGGCGTTCGAATGTTTCGACATGAGCTATCCGGGGTATCGTTTCGCCTGTACGTGCAGGGCCTCACGCAAAAGATTCGGACGCGAACTGCCCGACCACAAACTCCACACCGTAGCGGCACGATGCGGATACGACCTGAGAGACCACCATCACGCGCTCGCCGACGCCATCGCCTGTGCACACATTGCGCTCGCCATACTGTGACACATACACGCAGAAACGGCCCGAGAATCACCCGAGCCGTCCGAAATCGTATTAATGATCCGCTTAGAGCATAACCGCCGCCAAAGAGGCTCCGGATATGATAACCCACAGAAGAATACCTTCCACCAGAGGCTTCACGCCCGTATTTCTTACGACCGATATGCTCAACGTACTGCCTATCAAGAACAACGTTATAGACAGAAGACTGTGCGACAGCCACTTGACAACATCGAGCAACACTTGCGGCACCGGCAGATATGTATTGACTAACATGGCCGCCACAAACAACAATATGAACCACGGTACAGACACCTTGGTGCCCTTGCACCGGAAAAGGAGAGCCGACACGAAAGCCAAAGGTATTATCCACAGTGCTCGTGTCAGTTTTATGGTGGTGGCGGTCAACAGAGCCTCTTCGCCGTAGACCATACCGGCACCAACCACAGAGCTGGTATCGTGTATGGCTATGGCCGCCCACGTGCCGAACTGATGTTGGGTCAGCTCCAACCACTCGCCTATGGGAGGGAAAACGAACAGGGCCACCGCATTGAGGATGAACACTGTAGCCAGCGAAAGCGATATGTCGTCGTCATCGGCGTTTATCACAGGCGACACGGCGGCTATGGCACTACCTCCGCAAATGGCGGTACCTACGGAGATCAGATAACTGCTCTTCTTGCGGACACCGAGCAGACGCCCTATAAGAAAGCCTAACACCAACACCCCTATGACCGATACCACGGTAAATATCATCCCGTCGCGACCCGCCGCCAACGAGCTGTGAAGATTCATACCGAACCCCAACCCTACGACCACATATTGCAACAGCCTCTTGGACCACCTTTTGGAGAAAGAGGCCA
Organism: uncultured Rikenellaceae bacterium; assembly: GCA_910588925.1. Classification (GTDB taxonomy): domain Bacteria; phylum Bacteroidota; class Bacteroidia; order Bacteroidales; family Rikenellaceae; genus CASDZP01. The sequence continues at coordinate 6,776 of CAJURV010000052.1, read as the reverse complement.
CAGGGGTACCCAACGACATAGCGAATGCGATACCCGCAAACAACGCCACGGCCGGCGAACAAAAAAACGACCCCGCAAGACACACCCAAAACAACGGTTTGCTCCACTTATCGATGAACTCTCTTGCCATAAACCACACGAGATAATACGGACCAATCATCACATACATCACCGGCACAACGACGCTCCGTCGAACCGGCTCCATTATCAACGGCAAAAATAGGAAAAATAATATCGATGTTCGACAAGAAATCACCGTTTGCTTTCCGACAGACAAAATAACCGTCTTCGTTTACCGGCCCGAGCGAAGCGAAAAATACCGGACACGACTCCGCGTTACATGTCCGATACAAGCTCCCGCAAACTCCACCGTATAAAAACCACACCGTCACTGTCCCTCTTTTTTGATGTGCGTGATATTCAACGACTCCACATACGTTGCGGTGAACGCTTCATGTACATTTTACGACTAGGATAAGTTGACTCGGATATTATTACTTCGGAAATAAAATCAGGTATTTGCATTATAGGTTGGCGAGACGGTAAGATACTACAAAACGCACTGAATGTATGCGCATTAGCAAAAGTCCCGAGCGAAGCGAGGGCAATCAGACACAACTTCCGCCGTTAAATCCCGAGGAACGAGGGATGAGCGGGCCGCACCTCGCGGTGGGCATAAATTTTCCACACACGGAGGCCCGCTTGCACGGTTGGTTATTTATAGTATTTATCGCTTCCCGAATATCCAGTTACCCTCTCCGCACGCCGCGAGGCGCGGTCCCCCGCAGGCTCCGGCCCTATAGACACTAATAAGATATCGTAAAAAGCACTTTCACCACGCGACATAATTATAACGGAACCATATCTACCCCACCCGAGAAAAACGTTCCGCTAATGCGCATACCACCAAAACAAAAAAGAACTGACCGTCTCCCAAACCATAAGCGCCATAATGCAGCACCCTGCATCGGGTGAAGAAGCAAAATCAAACACACTTAATCTTTCCGATCACGAATATGATGACCTGCGGCCCACATCCCGCAGTGAAACAAACTCCGCAAACCCGCAACAACCCCCAAGCACAACAAACAATTACCGATACGAGAAAACGTCGGCATAAAAGAGGCCCTTTCCGAAATTATTCCGCAAAAAACACTATCTTTGCATAAGACAAGCCGAAACAGTCCCATGCGGGAACAAAACACACCGTATCTGCGATCGGACTTTGTCTGTAAACTATCAAGAATGAAACGTGTTGTCATAGGTTTGTCAGGAGGCGTCGATTCGAGTGTAGCGGCCTATCTGCTTCAAAAGCAGGGTTACGAGGTCGTAGCCCTCTTCATGCGCAACTGGCACGACACCGTGGGCACCCTCTCGGGCGACTGTCCCTACGAAGACGACCTTCTGTTCGCCGAATTAGTGGCGCGCAAACTCGACATACCGTTTCACGTGGTAGACCTGAGCCGTCAATACCGCGAACGTGTCGTAGACTACATGTTCGCCGAATACGAACGCGGCCGTACGCCAAACCCCGACGTACTCTGCAACCGCGAGATCAAATTCGACGCTTTCGTAGAGGAGGCGTTGAAGTTAGGCGCCGACTATGTAGCCACCGGACACTACTGCCGCAAGGACAGTGTTACCGAAGCGGACGGATCTGTGGCCTATCGCCTGCTCGCAGGCATCGACGGCAATAAAGACCAGAGCTATTTCCTATGTCAGCTATCGCAGGAACAACTGTCACGCGCCCTCTTCCCCATAGGCGACATAGACAAACCCACCGTGCGTGCCATAGCCGCAGAGATGGAGCTTGCCACCGCCAAACGTAAGGACTCTCAGGGCATATGCTTCGTAGGCAAGGTAGACCTGCCCGTATTCCTGCAACAGAAACTCAAGGCCCGCAAGGGCGACATAATAGAGATAGACTGCGCCTCTCCCGTATACGATATGCGCAGACTGACTCCTGACGATACCATCGACAGCTACGATTTCGACACCGCGTCACTTGCAGAGGCGGCCGAGCCGTGCAGCTATACCGAAAGCGACGGCACCGTAGTAGGTACGCACAACGGGGCCCACTTCTTCACCGTAGGACAACGCAAGGGGCTCAACGTAGGGGGAAAGAGAGAACCTCTTTTCGTGATAGACATAGACGTAGAGAAGAACATAATATACACCGGTCAGGGACACGCCCACCCGGGACTATTACGCCGCGCCCTCTTCGTCAAAGCCGACGAGGTGCACTGGATAAGACCGTCACAGCGCATGGCTCCCGGAGAACGCAGACGTTACAGCCTCCGCATACGCTATCGCCAACCGTTGCAGAGCGGCACCCTGTATGCCACCGAGGAGGGTATCTACGCGGTATTCGATCTGCCTCAGAGAGGCATCACTCCGGGACAGTTCGCCGCATGGTATGCCGAAGACGGCGAATTGGTCGGCTCAGGAGTAATAAACCGATAGAAGATGAGACGATTAGCCATATTGATATTCGGACTCGCTGCAATGTTCCAGGCAAACGCACAGAACAAACCGTCGGGACAGATAGTCTTTACGCCCGCAGTCTACGATTTCGGCACCGTAAAAGAGACAGACGGCCCCGTCGCATGCACGGTGAAATACCGTAACATAAGCGACAGACCATACTTCATAGATTTCGTGACGACCAGTTGCGGATGCACCACTCCGTCGTACGACAAAGCTCCTCTCATGCCGGGCAGGGAAGCGACGCTACGCATAGTCTACGACCCCGCCGACAGACCGGGGTACTTCAAGAAAGAGATATACTTGGTGAGCAACGGTCGCAAATCCACCGATATAGTCTCCATCACAGGCACCGTAACGGGACGTCCCCGCACCGTCGCCGACGACTACCCGGTGGTGTTCACGCCTTCGGGGCTCCGCGGAAGCAGTAATTCGGTCTATTTCGGCAACATACCGGTAGGTTACCGCCACACCAAGACGATAGAGCTATACAACCCCACCGCCAAGACGATAAGGACAGAGGCGGTATCCGACGGCGTATGTTCCGTCACAGCACCCTCCTCCATCGCTCCGGGAGCCAAAGGGCAGATATTGATCACCTACGACCTCAAGAGCCGCAAGACATACGGGCCGTTCAAGGCGCGCATCGAGCTCAAGACCGACGGAACAGCCGTAGCCACCATACGGGCCGACGGCGTAGCCACTCCCGACTTCACGTCGCTCACACCGGAGGAACGCCGGGTAACTCCGCGGGCCGACCTATCCGAGGCATTCCGTTATTTCGGCGAGGTTTCGCGCGGCAAGGTGCTCACTCACCGTTTCACAATCACCAACGGTGGCGCACGCACGCTCAATATAGAGAGTATCACGTGCTCGTCGTCGCAGATAAGCTGCCAGAGCTCGGCAGACGACATCGAACCGGGCGAGAGCGCGACCCTCACCGTGAAACTCGTCCCTGCAGGAGCCGGACGCCTCAGCGAGGAGGTGACGGTAGTAACCAACGACCCCACCGGGCCTGTGATAAGGCTACGGGCGGTAGCTAACGTAAAATAAGACGGGACGTCATGCACGTCCTTTCAACGATAAGATTGTATGTTCAAGATTGTAAAAAAGAGAATGCTGGCGGAGAATATCTGCCTCATGGATGTGGAGGCGCCCCGTGTGGCACGGTCGGCGCGTCCGGGACAGTTCGTTATCGTAAGGGTGGACGAACGCGGTGAGCGTGTTCCGCTTACAATATGCGACTACGATACCGACGGCGGCACCGTAACGATAGTAACGCAGGTGGTCGGCGCATCGTCGGCACGTATATGCGCATTGGAAGAGGGCGAGTACATCGCCAACTTCGTGGGTCCGCTCGGCCGGCCCTCAGAGTTCGTCTACGAAAACATAGAGCAGTTGCGCGGCAAACGCATAATGTTCATTGCCGGCGGCCTGGGCACTGCACCCGTATATCCGCAGGTAAAATGGCTCGCCGAACAGGGAGTGAAAGCCGACGTCATAGTAGGAGCCAAGAGCAAGAACCTGCTCATCATGCAAGACGAGATGCGCGCTGTGGCCGGCAACCTGTACGTAGCCACCGACGACGGCTCCGAAGGGTTTCACGGCTTAGTGACACAGCTATTCGAAAAGCTCGTGTCAGAAGGCAAGAACTACGATGTGGTGGTAGCCATAGGCCCCATGATAATGATGAAGTTCGTGTGCCTGACAACGGCCAAATACGGAATCAGAACGATAGTGAGCCTCAACTCGCTAATGGTGGACGGCACCGGTATGTGCGGCGCCTGCCGAGTGACCGTGGGCGGCAGGACCTACTTCACGTGCGTAGAGGGACCCGAGTTCGACGGCCATCAGGTCGACTTCGACGAGGCCATGCGCCGACAGGCCCAATACAAGACCATCGAAAGCCGCAAGGCCAAAGCGGAACAGGAGGCGTTAGAAGGCCACAAATGCAAGGTGGGCCTACACTGACAATACCGGCGAAAGAGATCTATGCGAGTATCGTCGGCACAGACAACCGGCAAAAACATGCGGAGCGACGGCTCCGCTAACAAAAACAGACAATAATGGCAAACAAGATACCGCGCACCCCTGTGCGCGAACAGGAGCCCGCAGTGAGGGCCACCAATTTCGAAGAGGTATGTTACGGATACAACGAGCAAGAGGCGCGCATGGAGGCGAGCCGCTGTCTCAACTGTAAGAATCCGCGTTGCGTGGAGGCATGCCCCGTATCGCTACAGATACCCCGGTTCATATCGCTTATAAACGCAGGAGACCTCGCTGGAGCCGCCGCGGCCGTAGCGGAAGATTCGTCGCTCCCGTCGGTATGCGGACGAGTATGCCCGCAGGAAAACCAGTGCGAGGGATCGTGTATCCTCGGCATCAAAGGCGAGCCGGTAGCCATAGGCAAGCTCGAACGCTTCATTGGCGACTGGGGACGCAACACCGGATCGCTCACGGTCAAATGCCAGCCCTTCAACGGACATAAGATAGCCATAGTGGGCAGCGGCCCGGCATCGCTGGCCTGCGCCGCCGACCTCGCCAAGGCAGGATATAAGGTCAAGATATTCGAGGCTCTGCACAAAGCGGGCGGCGTACTCGAATACGGCATACCCGAATTCCGTCTGCCCAAGGCGGGAGTGGTGGCCCCCGAGATAGAGAACGTCAAGAAACTCGGCGTGGAGATAGAGACCGACGTGGTAGTAGGACGCACCGTAACAATAGACTCGCTCATGGACGAGGAGGGCTACGAGGCCGTATTCATAGGATCCGGCGCCGGACTGCCCCGCTTCATGAACATACCGGGCGAGAATCTCAACGGCGTGGTGTCGGCCAACGAGTTTCTCACGCGTGCCAACCTCATGCACGCCTATGACGAAGCATACGATACCCCAATATACACAGGAGACAAGGTAGCCGTAGTGGGAGGCGGTAACGTGGCTATGGACGCAGTGCGCACCGCCAAACGTCTGGGTGCCGAGGCAACGATAATATACCGTCGCGGCGAGGCCGAGCTGCCGGCACGTCGCGAGGAGGTGCATCACGCCAAAGAGGAGGGAATAGAGTTCCGCATGCTCACCAACCCCGTGGAGGTGATCGGCGACGACAAAGGATGGGTCAAGGCTCTGCGTTGCGTGCGAATGGAGCTGGGCGAACCCGACGAATCGGGACGCCGTTCGCCCGTAGAGGTGCCTAGCTCGGAGTTCGACATAGAGTGCGATGTAGTGATAATGGCCCTCGGCACATCACCCAACCCCCTGATAGCCACCACTACCGACGGCCTCGAGACCAACAGACGAGGCTGTATAGTAGCCGACGAAAACGGAGCCACATCTCGTCCCGGGATATTCGCAGGAGGCGATACGGTGACAGGGGCGGCAACGGTGATACTGGCGATGGGGGCCGGACGTAAGGCCGCCGCCGCCATCGATGCCTATATCAAAACCAAATAGCGATCCGTCGTCGTAATTTTTATCGCAAAATAGAGCGATATATTTGGTAATCCGAATTAATGGGTTACCTTTGCAACCGGAAAACAACTAAAAACAGCACAATGAAAAAAGGTATCCATCCTGAAAACTATCGTATCGTGGCGTTCAAAGACATGTCGAACGACACTACGTTTTTGTGCAGGGCCGCTGTTCAGACCAAAGAAGAGGTCGAAGTGAACGGCGAAACCTATCCCGTTTTCAAAGTCGAAGTATCAAGCTCGTCGCACCCTTTCTACACCGGTAAGATGAAGCTCGTCGACACCGCAGGACGCGTTGATAAGTTTATGAGCCGCTACCAAAAGCACTACGATAAGAAGAAACAACAGCAATAATCTGAACTGTAACGTTTCTAAAGATACACCCCGGAAGTCTCGGCTTTCGGGGTGTTTGCATTTTCAGACAGGCCCGCTCCTTGACACGGAGCGAGGCAAAAACTTGCGCTTCGTTAGAAGTGCAAGTATCGGACACAATTCCGCTCGCGAGGCGATAAGATACTATAAGACGCACTAACGGTATGCGCATTAGCCGAAACCTATTATGCGGCACGGGGTGCCGCTCCCAAGAGAACTACAAGTAATTAACCCGACAGAGGTTGGGAGAAGCTCAGGCGAGCAAATACTATCACTCCACACCCAAAGAAATGCGCATTAACCGCAAGTCGCAGGCATGCTAGCCCGCGTACACAACCGCAGACCGCAGGGCGCCGAAGTTTTTTAGACCTCAAAAATCGTCGATCGCGGGCGTGTGCCTCCGGAGCGTACTCGGTGTACGTGAGGATGGCTCACGAACGGGATCGGCGAT
>CAJURV010000051.1 GCA_910588925.1 uncultured Rikenellaceae bacterium | reverse complement strand
CGACGATTTTTGAGGTCTAAAAACCTTCGGCGCCCTGCGGTCTGCGGTTGTGTACGCGGGCGAGCATGCCTGCGACTTGCGGTTAATGCGCATACCTTTATTGCGTTTTGTAGTATCTTCCCGTCTCGCCAACTTGAAACATTTTGCATTCTCTGCATCACCATCTTTTAACCATGCCGCGTGATAAACATAAAGTGCTCACCTCTATCCCACGGATTCACTGTATATCACGCATCTCAAAAAGGGCTATGCCCCCTCGTTTTTGCTTCGCCTGCGGCAGTCGTTTTCTCGCCTCGGCAATCGAAACTTCGTTTCATTGCTCTCGGCTTATCGAAAACGTATTCTTTTGTCGAGTGACAAAAGTAAGTCCCCCGGAAAGGCCGCCGGAGGCAAAAAACCTGCGTAAACGACGTATCGGAGAAGTAACATATAATAAAAAAGATAGGCCGCTATAAAAATAGCGGCCTATCTTTTTTATTATATGTTACTTCTCCGATACGTTGCTTACGCGGAGGTGTTGGAATTCGTGAGCACCGGTACCTGCGGGGATGAGGTGACCGCAGATGACGTTCTCCTTGAGTTTCTCGAGGGGATCGACCTTACCGTAGATAGCGGCTTCGTTGAGCACCTTGGTCGTCTCCTGGAACGATGCTGCCGACATGAAGCTGCTGGTCTGCAGGGCCGCACGGGTTATACCCTGAAGCACCTGATTGGATGTCGCGGGTATAGCGTCGCGCACCTCTACCTGACGGAGGTCCTTACGCTTGAGTACCGAGTTCTCGTCACGCAAACGACGCACGTTGATAATCTGACCGGGACGAAGCTCGGCAGAATCGCCGGCATCCACGACCACTTTCTTGTCGAATATCTCGTCGTTGACGGCCATGAAGTCCCATTTGTCGACGATCTGCTCCTGAAGGAAACGGGTGTCGCCCGGGTCTTCTATCTTGACCTTGTTCATCATCTGACGTACGATTATCTCGAAGTGCTTGTCGTTGATCTTCACGCCCTGCATACGGTACACCTCTTGTATCTCGTTGACGATGTACTCCTGCACCTTGGTCGGACCCTGTATGGCGAGAATGTCGGCCGGAGTTATGGCACCGTCGGAGAGGGGCATGCCCGCCTTGACGTAGTCGTTTTCCTGCACGAGTATCTGACGAGACAGGGGCACGAGATACTTGACCACCTCGCCGAGCTTGCTGGTGACGATAATCTCGCGGTTGCCTCGTTTGATCTTGCCGAACGATACTTCGCCGTCGATCTCCGACACCACAGCGGGGTTGGACGGATTACGCGCCTCGAAGAGCTCGGTGACACGGGGCAGACCCCCGGTGATGTCGCCGGCCTTACCCACGGCACGCGGTATCTTGATGAGGATATCGCCCGCCTTGACCTCGGCGTTCTCCTTGACCACGATGTGAGCGCCCACGGGCAGGTTGTACTGCTTCTGCTCCGTACCGTCTCCGTCGATGATCTTGATAACGGGGTTTTTGGTCTTGTCGCGCGACTCTATGATGACCTTCTCGCGGAAGCCGGTCTGTTCGTCGGCCTCCTCGCGATAGGTGACACCGTCTATGACGCTGTCGAAAGTGACCTTACCGTCGTATTCCGATATGATAACGGCATTGTACTGATCCCATTCGCAAACCACATCGCCCTTCTTGACCTCGGCGCCGTTTTCCACGAACAGTATAGAGCCGTAGGGAAGGTTGTGGTTGTAGAGTGTGATACCTGTATGCACATCCACTATGCGGAGCTCCGAAAGACGGCTTATCACGATATCGGCACGGTTACCGTTCTCGTCGGTCTTGGGAACTATCTTAAGGTCGTCTATCTCTATGCGGCCGTCGTAACGGGTGATGACCTTGTTGTCGGTAGCCACACCGCCGGCCACACCACCGACGTGGAACGTACGGAGGGTAAGCTGCGTACCGGGCTCGCCGATAGACTGCGCCGCGATAACGCCGACCACTTCGCCGTGCTGTACCAGACGACCGGTAGCGAGGTTACGCCCGTAGCATTTGGCGCATACGCCCTTCTTCGATTCGCAGGTAAGCACTGAGCGTATCTCCACCTGTTCGATGGGCGACTCCTCTATCTTACGCGCAACCTCTTCGTTTATCTCCTCTCCGGCAGCTACTATAAGCTCACCGGTAAGCGGGTGGATAACATCCTGCAAAGAGGTGCGGCCGAGAATACGTTCGTAGAGTGTCTCCACTACATCCTCGTTGCGCTTGATAGCCGTTGCAGAGAGACCGCGCAAAGTGCCGCAATCCTCCTCGGAGATGATAACGTCCTGCGCCACGTCCACCAGACGACGGGTGAGGTAACCGGCGTCGGCCGTCTTGAGGGCGGTATCGGCCAGACCTTTACGAGCACCGTGGGTAGATATGAAGTACTCGAGCACCGACAGACCCTCCTTGAAGTTCGAGAGGATAGGGTTCTCGATGATCTGCGCACCCTCTGCACCCGACTTTTGGGGCTTGGCCATAAGACCACGCATACCCGAGAGCTGACGTATCTGCTCTTTAGAACCACGGGCACCCGAGTCGAGCATCATGTAAACGGGGTTGAAACCCTGGTCGTCTTCGGCCAACTGTTTAAGCACCGTCTGCGTGAGCTTGGAGTTGGTGTGCGTCCATATATCAATGATCTGGTTGTAACGCTCGTTGTTGGTGATAAGACCCATGCCGTAGCTGTCGAGCACCTCTTCCACCTGAGCGTAACCGTCGGCAACCAAAGCCTCTTTCTCCTTGGGAACGATGACGGCGTCGAGGTTGAACGACAGACCGCCCTTGAACGCCATCTGATAACCGAGGTTCTTGATGTCGTCGAGGAACTGGGCCGTACGTGCGGCACCCGAACGTTTCATCACCATACCGATGATGTCGCGGAGCGATTTCTTGGTAAGCAGCTCGTTTATGTAGCCGACCTCCTCGGGCACGAACTGGTTGAAAAGGATTCGGCCTACTGTGGTCTCTACCAACTCGGGACGTTCCGCACCCGGCAGTTGCATACGCACTTTCACCTGTGCATGCAGGTCGGCCCTACCCTCGTTGTTGGCAATGATAGCCTCCTCGGCCGAGTAGAACACCAGCCCTTCACCCTTGACACCCTTACGGGGCTTGGTTATATAATAGAGACCGAGCACCATGTCCTGCGAGGGGACGGTGATGGGGGCTCCGTTGGCGGGGTTGAGAATGTTGTGCGAACCGAGCATCAGAAGCTGGGCCTCGAGTATGGCGGCGTTGCCGAGAGGCAGGTGCACTGCCATCTGGTCACCGTCGAAGTCGGCGTTGAACGCCGTACATGAGAGCGGGTGCAGCTGGAGAGCCTTACCCTCTATCAGCTTGGGCTGGAACGCCTGTATACCGAGACGGTGCAGGGTCGGGGCACGGTTCATCAGAACAGGGTGACCCTTAATTACGTTCTCGAGGATGTCCCACACGACCGGATCGCGGCGGTCTATGATCTTCTTGGCAGATTTGACCGTCTTGACGATGCCGCGCTCGATGAGCTTGCGTATGACGAACGGCTTGTAAAGCTCGGCCGCCATATCTTTGGGAATACCCATCTCGTGCATCTTGAGCTCGGGACCCACCACGATTACCGAACGGGCCGAGTAGTCGACACGCTTACCGAGCAGGTTCTGACGGAAACGACCCTGTTTACCCTTAAGGCTGTCCGATAGCGACTTGAGAGGACGGTTCGATTCGGTCTTGACAGCGTTGGATTTACGCGAGTTGTCGAAGAGCGAGTCCACCGCCTCCTGTAGCATACGCTTCTCGTTGCGGAGGATGACCTCAGGGGCGTTTATCTCTATGAGACGTTTGAGTCGGTTGTTACGTATGATTACACGACGGTAGAGGTCGTTAAGGTCCGATGTAGCGAAACGGCCGCCGTCCAGAGGCACGAGGGGACGAAGCTCGGGAGGTATCACGGGGATCACCTTGAGCACCATCCATTCGGGCTTGTTGATATGGCGCGACTCGCGGAACGCCTCCACCACGTTGAGCCTTTTGAGGGCCTCACTCTTACGCTGCTGCGAAGTCTCGGTACTGGCTTTATGACGGAGCGAATACGAAAGCTCGTCGAGGTCCACCCTCTGGAGCAACATGTAAACGGCCTCGGCACCCATAAGGGCGATGAACTTGTTGGGGTCGTCGTCCGAGAGCTGCTGGTTGCCTTTGGGGAGCATCGACACTATGTCGAGATACTCTTTTTCGGTGAGCAGATCCAAATCCTGCACACCTTCGGCCACACCGGCCTGCACCACTATGTAACGCTCGTAGTATATCACCATCTCGAGCTTCTTGGTAGGCACGCCTATGAGGTAGCCTATCTTGTTGGGCAACGAACGGAAATACCATATATGCACTACGGGCACCACCAACGATATGTGGCCGGTACGCTCCCTGCGTACCTTCTTCTCGGTGACCTCCACGCCGCATCGGTCGCAGACTATGCCCTTGTAGCGGATACGTTTGTATTTGCCGCAGTGGCACTCGTAGTCCTTGACGGGGCCGAAGATCCTCTCGCAGAAGAGGCCGTCGCGCTCGGGCTTGTATGTGCGATAGTTAATGGTCTCGGGCTTGAGCACTTCGCCGCTCGAAGCCTCGAGGATCTCCTCGGGCGATGCCAGACCGATCCTTATCTTGGAGAAGCCGCCACTAACTTTGTTATCTTTTTTCAATGCCATGGTAAGCTGAATGTTTTTGCTTGAAATAATGTAACTGCCTTAGTCGAGTTTGATGCTCAATGCCAAACCGCGGAGCTCGTGGAGCAACACGTTGAGCGATTCGGGGATGCCTGCGGGCGGCAGATTGTCGCCTTTGACTATAGCCTCGTACGCCTTGGCACGACCCATCACGTCGTCGGACTTGATGGTGAGTATCTCCTGCAGGATGTTGGACGCGCCGAACGCCTCGAGCGCCCATACCTCCATCTCACCGAATCGCTGACCGCCGAACTGCGCTTTACCGCCGAGGGGCTGCTGGGTGATGAGAGAGTACGGACCGATAGAACGGGCGTGCATCTTGTCGTCGACCATGTGACCGAGCTTAAGCATATACACCACGCCGACAGTCGCGGGCTGGTGGAATCTCTCGCCGGTACCGCCGTCGTACAGGTATGTGCGTCCGCTATGGGGCACATCCGCCTTGGCCGCATATTCATTGATCTGTTCGAGCGAAGCACCGTCGAATATGGGGGTTGCGAACTTGAGACCCAAATTGCGTCCAGCCCATCCGAGCACCGTCTCGTAGATCTGACCGAGGTTCATTCGCGAGGGCACGCCCAAGGGGTTGAGCACTATGTCCACAATAGAACCGTCTTCGAGGAACGGCATATCCTCGTCGCGTACCACGCGGGCCACGATACCCTTGTTACCGTGACGACCGGCCATCTTGTCGCCCACGCGCAACTTACGCTTCTTGGCCACATATACCTTGGCTAACTGTATGATGCCCGAGGGCAGCTCGTCGCCGTTGGATATGTTGTGCTTTTCGCGTTTGAGATGTGCGTCCAGCTCTTTGTATTTGACTATGTAGTTGTTGATAAGCTGTTTCACCAACTCGCTCTTCTTCTTGTCCGATACCCAACGGGTGGGGTTCACGGCCAAATAGTCCACTCCCATGAGCATCTTCTCGGTAAAGACGGTGCCCGCGGGATACAGCTCTGTGCCGAGGTAGTCGGTTATGGCTACCGACTGAGCGCCACCTATCAGTGACATCAACTTGCCTACGAGGGTCTTCATAAGCTCTTCCACGCTTGCAGCGAACTGTGCGTCGACACGTTCGAGCAGACTCTTTTCGGCCTGTTTGACCTTCTTGGAATCCTTGTTGGCGCGGCTGAAGAGCTTCTTGTCTATGACAACGCCGTGAAGCGAGGGTGAAGCCTTGAGCGAAGCATCCTTCACATCGCCGGCCTTGTCGCCGAAGATGGCACGGAGCAACTTCTCCTCTGCAGAGGGGTCGCTCTCGCCCTTGGGGGTGATCTTACCCACGAGTATGTCGCCCGGGCCTACTATTGCACCGATACGTACTATACCGTTATCGTCGAGATCCTTGGTAGCATCCTCGCTTACGTTGGGAATGTCGGAGGTAAGCTCCTCCATACCGCGTTTGGTGTCGCGCACCTCCATGATGTACTCCTCTACATGCACCGAAGTGTAGACGTCGTCGCGCACGAGGCGTTCGGATATCACGATAGCATCCTCGAAGTTGTACCCTTTCCAGGGCATGAAGGCCACTTTGAGGTTGCGTCCCAATGCCAGCTCACCCTTCTCGGTAGAGTAACCCTGAGTCATGATCTGACCTTTGACGAGCTTTTCGCCCTTGCGAACGATAGGCTTGAGGGTGATAGAGGTGTTCTGGTTGGTCTTACGGTATTTGGGAAGTTTATATACGGTGATCTCCGGGTCGAAGCTGACGAAACGTTCGTCCTCGGTGATGTCGTATTTCACATGTATTTCGTTAGCGTCTGAGAATACCACCTCGCCGTCGCGCTCGGCCACTATCTGCACGCGGCTGTCGCGTATCACGTCGCCCTCGAGGCCGGTGCCTACGATGGGGGCTTCGCACTTGATGAGGGGCACGGCCTGACGCATCATGTTAGAACCCATGAGGGCACGGTTGGCGTCGTCGTGTTCGAGGAACGGTATGAGCGATGCCGCGATAGAGGCGATCTGGTTGGGGGCTACGTCCATCATCTGCACCTCTTCGGCCGTAACGGTGGGGAAGTCGCCGCCCAGACGGGCTTTTATCGAATTAGGCTCAAGGAAGTTACCGTCTTTGTCGACAGGTGCGCTCGCCTGCGCTATCACCAAACCCTCCTCCTCTTCGGCCGAGAGATAGACGATGCCCGAGGGGCTCATATCCACCTTGCCGTCGATAACCTTGCGGTACGGGGTCTCTATGAAGCCCATGTCGCTTACCTTGGCGTAGACGCACATGGACGATATAAGACCGATGTTGGGACCTTCCGGCGTCTCTATGGGACAGAGGCGACCGTAGTGGGTGTAGTGTACGTCTCGCACCTCGAAGCCGGCACGCTCGCGCGACAGACCGCCGGGACCCAACGCAGACATACGTCGTTTGTGGGTCATTTCGGCCAACGGGTTGGTCTGGTCCATGAACTGCGAGAGCTGGTTGGTACCGAAGAACGAGTTGATCACGGACGAGAGTGTCTTGGCGTTGATTAGGTCCACCGGAGTGAACACCTCGTTGTCGCGTACGTTCATACGTTCGCGGATGGTACGCGCCATACGGGCGAAACCTACCGAGAACTGGTTCGCCAACTGTTCGCCCACCGTACGCACACGACGGTTGCTCAAGTGGTCGATATCGTCGACGTCGGTCTTGGAGTTGATAAGATTGATCAAGTACTTTATGATCGAGATCATATCCTCCTTGGTAAGCACGCGTATCGACGGGTCTATGTCGTTTTCGAGCTTCTTGTTGAGACGGTAGCGGCCCACTTCGCCGAGATCGTAACGCTTGTCGGAGAAGAAGAGCTTGTCTATCACGTCGCGGGCAGTAGCCTCGTCGGGCGGCTCGGAGTTGCGGAGCTGCCTATATATATATACCACTGCCTCCTTCTCGGAGTTGCAGGGGTCTTTTTGCAAAGTGTTGGATACGATGGTGTAGTCGGCGCTGTTCTGACCGTCCTTATATACTAGGATGGTTTTGGCACCGGAGTCGAGGATGGCGTCTATATGCTCCTCTTCGAGTATGACCTCGCGCTCTATGAGCACGTCGTTACGCTCGATGGAAACCACCTCGCCGGTGTCCTCGTCAACGAAGTCTTCGACCCAGCTCTTCAAAACACGGGCCGCCAGCTTCCTGCCTATGACTTTCTTCAGATTGGATTTGTTGACCTTAACCTCGTCCGCCAAGTCGAAGATAGCCAGTATCATGCTGTCGCTCTCGAAGCCGATGGCACGCAACAGAGTGGTGACGGGCAACTTCTTCTTACGGTCGATGTAGGCGTACATCACGTTGTTGATGTCGGTGGCGAACTCTATCCAAGAACCCTTGAACGGTATGATACGGGCCGAATAGAGCTTAGTGCCGTTGGAGTGTACGCTCTGACCGAAGAACACGCCGGGAGAACGGTGCAACTGCGAGACGATGACACGCTCGGCGCCGTTTATAACGAACGTACCGCGCGAAGTCATATAGGGCACCATGCCGAAATACACATCCTGCACCACCGTGTCGAAATCTTCGTGCTCCGGGTCGGTGCAATACAGTTTCAACTTCGCCTTGAGGGGCACGCTGTATGTGAGGCCGCGCTCCAGACACTCCTCTATCGAGTAGCGGGGAGGATCGACATAGTAGTCGATGAATTCGAGGACGAAGTTATTGCGGGTATCGGTGATCGGGAAATTCTCCAAAAAGACCTTGTACAACCCCTCGTTCAGACGATTCTCGGGCGTCGTATCAAGCTGAAAGAAATCATGGAATGATTTTAGCTGTATCTCAAGAAAGTCGGGGTAGGGCATCCGATTGCTTATCGCTGAGAAGCTAACTCGTTGATTGGTTGTGTTAGACATTATATCCAAGATTTGTTGAAGTTTTTTTATTTTTTGCCGTTCTTCATACGGCACAACGGACACGCAAGCCATTGATTGTTAAAACATTAACAGCCACTCACGCATGCGTCGGTTTGGAGCAATTCGTTAAAGACAAGAAAAAGGCATAGAGACTATTTGCATAGACTCTACACCTGTTATCTTAAAGGAGCGGGCCGGGAAAAGGTCTCCTCCCGACCGTCCCTTGATAAGCAAACTACTTAACTTCAACTTCAGCGCCTGCCTCTTCGAGCTGAGCTTTAAGGTGCTCTGCCTCTTCTTTGGTAGCGCCTTCTTTGACGGTCTTGGGAGCGCCGTCTACGAGGTCTTTAGCCTCTTTAAGGCCGAGGCCGGTGAGTTCCTTAACGACCTTAACGACCTGAAGTTTAGCAGCGCCGGCCGACTTGAGAACTACATCGAAAGATGTCTTTTCTGCAGCGGCTTCGGCTCCGCCTGCAGCAGGTGCAGCAACAGCAACAGCCGCAGCAGCGGGCTCAATACCATACTCTTCTTTAAGGATAGTAGCAAGTTCGTTTACTTCTTTAACTGTCAAGTTTACCAACTCCTCAGCTATTTTCTTAACATCTGCCATTTTATTTGTTAGTTTTAATGGTTACAAAAAGTTTTTAATTTGCCCTTTAGGGCCGTTTTCGCGCCTTAAACCGCGCTTTTGTTTGTCAGAAGAAACCGTTGCTTAACGCAGACGCTTTCCCGCCTCGGCACAATCAAATTTCATTTGCTTCTGCACCCGGCTTATCGAATATCGTTACAGGAAACCGGCGACTCATGCCGCACCGCTCCCTAAGCAACGGCTACTCGGCTCTCTCGGAGAGGGTCTTGACAATGCCTGCCACCTTGCCGCCGCTCGATTTGAGTGCCGATACGACATTCTTGGCGGGAGACTGAAGGAGGGCGATGATATCGCCGATGAGTTCTTCGCGAGATTTGATGTTGACAAGAGCCTCGAGATTGGCATCGCCGATATAGACGCATTCGTCAACGTAAGCGGCCTTGATAACGGGCTTGTCGCACGATTCTCTGAACTGTTTGATTATTTTGGCGGGCACATTGCCGGTCTCAGCGAACATGATAGAGGTCGAACCCTTAAGGGTGGCAACCAATTCCGCGTCTGCTTTGTCGACCTGCTCGAGCGCTTTGGTGAACAGCGTGTTCTTAGCCACGACCAGCTTCACGTTCTTCTCGAAACAGAGACGACGGAGCTGTGCGGTCTGAGATGCGTCCAAAGCCTCAATATCCGTAACGTAGAAGTGGGGATATTGACCGAGCTTTTCGGCAAGAGAGTTGATTATTATTGTCTTTTCTTCCCTTTTCATGATTTTTCAGATGATTTTTATTAGTTCTCAACTGATTTAGGGTCGATCTGAATACCGGGACTCATAGTGGAAGATATATAGATGCTCTTCACGTAAGAGCCTTTGACAGCCTGCGGCTTGAGCTTGATAACCACGTTAACGAACTCTTTGAGGTTCTCGGTCAGCTGTTCGGCTGAGAACGATACCTTGCCTATGCGCGAGTGAACAATACCGTATTTATCGACCTTGAAGTCGATCTTACCGGCTTTCACTTCAGATACTGCCTTGGCTACGTCCATCGTCACGGTGCCCGTCTTGGGGTTGGGCATGAGGCCGCGGGGACCGAGAATACGACCCAGCGCACCCACTTTCGCCATAACGGTGGGAGTGGTGATGATAACATCTACATCGGTCCAACCACCTTTGATCTTTTCGATATAGTCGTCGAGACCCACGAAGTCAGCTCCTGCGGCGGTAGCTTCGGCCTCCTTGTCGGGAGTGCAGAGCACCAACACGCGGGTTTGCTTACCTGTACCATGAGGGAGAGTGACAACGCCCCTAACCATCTGGTTAGCTTTACGAGGATCGACCCCTAAGCGCATGTCGACATCAACCGAAGCGTCGAACTTGGTGTAGGAGATCTCCTTGACCAGCTCCGATGCCTCAGAGGCCTTGTACGCCTTACCGGGCTCAACCTTTGAAAAGGCTATCTTTTGTTTTTTAGTCAGCTTACTCATGATTTTGTGATCGAGTTTTCAGTTACAAATTAGAAGGAAATTCGCCTTCGACTTTCACGCCCATACTTCTTGCTGTACCGGCTACCAGCTTCATGGCTGATTCGACGGTAAAGCAGTTCATATCGGCCATCTTGCTTTCGGCAATAGCTTTCACCTGATCCCAAGTTATAGAACCGACCTTCTTACGGTTAGGCTCTTTAGAACCGGACTGGATCTTAGCTGCTTCCTTAATCTGAACGGCTACAGGCGGCTGTTTGATGATAAATTCAAAAGATTTATCACTATAAACAGTGATAATTACAGGGAGAACTTTCCCTGCCTTATCTTGAGTTCTTGCGTTGAACTGCTTGCAGAAGTCCATGATGTTGACACCCTTGGCACCCAAGGCCGGACCTACGGGAGGCGAGGGATTGGCAGCACCGCCTTTGATTTGCAGTTTAATTAACGCAGCAACCTCTTTTGCCATGATAATTAAAATTTAGTTATTCTTTTTCGACTTGAACAAAGCTCAACTCCATAGGAGTCTTGCGTCCGAATATCTTGACGCTGACCACGAGTTTCTTCCTCTCGTTGTCGACCTCCTCTATGACGCCGTTGAGCGTCGCAAAGGGACCGTCGTTGAGTTTGACGATCTCGCCGACGAGGAAAGGAGTCTCGTTGACCTCTTCGCTACTTGCCATCTCGTCTACGCGACCCAGTATACGGTTGACCTCTGCGGGACGAAGGGGTATCGCACCGAGTGTCACATCGTTGGGATCGCCGAGGAAGCCTAAGACGTTAGGCGAGTTGCGCAAGATATAGGGGACCTCTCCTTCGAGACAAGCCTCCACGAGAACATAACCGGGATAGGAGATTCTCTCCTTGGAGATCTTCTTACCGTTGCGTATCTGGTAGACCTTCTCCGTGGGGATAAGAACCTGGGAAACCATGTCCTGAAGACCGCGGTTGCGGATTTCCGCTTCCACGTACTCCTTGACCTTTTTCTCCTTACCGCCTATGGCACGTAAAACGTACCACTGTTTTTCCAGTGTCTGGCTCATGATTAGTTAGCAGAGGTGTAAAGAAGACCGTAGATGGCCTTCATGATGTTTTCAAAAGACTGGTCCATGGCTACGATAACGACGGCAAAAAGTAGGGAAGCTACCATAACAACTATTGCCGAGTTACGAAGCTGACTCACGGTGGGCCATGTCACTTTGTCAACAAGTTCCCTATAAGAATCCTTGACGTATTGGATGAGCTTCATTTTCTTAATCTTTTTCTGGCACGAGTGGAGAGATTCGAACTCCCATCAATGGTTTTGGAGACCACTATTCTACCCTTGAACTACACTCGTAAAAGTGTGTGGCAGGCCTTGACCCGCCACACTTATCGGGTCGATATTCCGAGACGGACAACGCCGTCCGCAGGAATTATTCGATGATCTTGGTGATCTGACCTGCACCCACGGTACGACCGCCTTCGCGGATAGCGAAACGGAGACCGATGTTGATAGCCACCGGGTAGATGAGTTCAACAGTGATGGTCACGTTGTCACCCGGCATCACCACGTCTACGCCTGCGGGGAGAGAAACCTCACCGGTAACGTCGAGCGTACGGAGATAGAACTGGGGACGGTAGTGGTTCTTGAACGGAGTGTGACGGCCACCTTCTTCTTTCTTAAGGATGTATACCTCAGCTTCGAACTTGGTGTGGGGAGTGATAGAACCGGGTTTAGCAACGACCATACCGCGCTTAACCTCTTTCTTATCTATACCACGCATGAGAAGACCTACGTTGTCGCCAGCTTCACCTTCGTCGAGAAGTTTGCGGAACATTTCCACACCGGTACAGGTAGAAGTCTTGGGTTTTTCGCCCAAACCGATGATTTCTACGGGGTCACCTACGTGGATCACACCTGTCTCGATACGACCGGTAAGCACGGTACCGCGACCGGTGATAGAGAAGACGTCTTCCACGGGCATGAGGAACGGTTTTTCGTTCTCACGGGTGGGGATGGGTATGTAGCTGTCGACAGCATCCATAAGTTCCATGATCTTGTCTTCCCACTGAGCTTCGCCGTTAAGGCCGCCGAGTGCAGAACCCTTGATGATGGGGGCGTTGTCGCCGTCGAAGTTGTATTTGTTGAGAAGTTCGCGAACTTCCATTTCAACGAGGTCGAGCATTTCGGGGTCGTCGACCATATCGCATTTGTTCAAGAACACAACGATACGGGGAACGTTCACCTGACGCGCCAAAAGCACGTGTTCGTTGGTCTGGGGCATGGGACCGTCGGTTGCGGCAACCACGAGGATGGCACCGTCCATCTGAGCGGCACCGGTAACCATGTTCTTCACGTAGTCGGCGTGACCCGGGCAGTCAACGTGCGCATAGTGACGGTTAGCTGTCTGATACTCTACGTGAGAGGTGTTGATGGTGATACCGCGTTCCTTTTCTTCGGGAGCGTTGTCGATAGAATCGAATGAACGGAGTTCTGAAAGACCTTTCTTGGCAAGCACTGTGGTGATTGCTGCGGTAAGAGTGGTTTTACCGTGGTCAACGTGTCCGATGGTACCGATGTTTACGTGCGGTTTCGAACGGTCAAATTTTTCTTTTGCCATATTGGTATTTATTTGAGTTTTACTTAATTCTTTCTCTGTTGCGCCTCCGGACTCCCATCAAGGAACCGAGGCTTTATCGAGCGGAAAACGAGGCTCGAACTCGCGACCCTCAGCTTGGGAAGCTGATGCTCTACCGACTGAGCTATTTCCGCAATGAGCACCGATAAGACGATCGCAGGCTATGCCCGAAAACAGCCGAAATCGGTTCGCAAAATTATGTATAATATTTTAATCTGCAAACTTTTTGACCGTTTTTTACTAAAAACGCCCATCGCTTTCATAGCAAAGGTCCGAGAGAAATGCCTCTCTTTCGGGTGCGAAGTTAAACAATTAAAATCTTTTTTACAAATATAGTAAGGTAATTTTTTGATTGTGTGTCGGTTCGGTACACATTTATTACCTATATTATCGTATAAAGAAACAAAAGCGTTTAGGCTATTTATTATTATCCTACATATCTATGACGGCATGAATATGCCTTGTTAAAGTGACTTTACATAAGGTGCGCAACATGATTTTACCCGGTGGCACGTAGCCGGAGGATTGCGTAAACATGATTAAGGCAAGGGGAAATAAACATGAAAACATACAAATGTTAGTGCATATTGCAGGGTTAGACGTGAACTTTGACTGAGTGTCGGGCAAGAATGTAGAGCAGGGCGGAGCCTGCGGGGGACCGCTTAAGCATGACACTAAAGAGAGTATTTTTATTTAAATTAAGCGAATCCCGATTATAGTTTGTCTACCCTCACTTGCGGGCCTCCGTGTGGGGAGGCTCCGGCCCGCACGGCCCTCGCTTCGCTCACGGCCGTCCAAGCGGAAAGTGTTTAATGTCCCTCGCTTCGCTCGGGACCTAAATTTCAAGGTTTGTTTACCAGACAGTAATATTTTCTTATTTCGGGCTCGCGTTATTACAGAAATTAAAAGTACTGCAGTTGGAGGACTGTCCACCGCGAGGTGCGACCCGCTCATCCCTCGTGCCTCGGTATTTAACGGCGGAATTGTGTTTAACTGCCCTCGCTTCGCTCGGGCTTTTGCTGTTGGGAATACGCCTTACGGCGTTCTTTATTAGTCGTTGTTGGGTAACTTTCTGGGCTTTGTCTTTTACTGTTGTGTTTAGTGTAGTTGGAAGTTTATTAGCGTTTCCGCTTTAATCTCGTTTGTTTTTGTTGGGGACGTTTTTGTATTGCTACTGTGGCTGCATCCCCTTCGGGGACGCGTTAGGGATTTTATAGGTTCGGGTCGTACGGGGAGGAAGTTTTCGGAGAGTTTAGGAAGTACGCGATCTCTGAACGCATGAATTGTCGGTTTGTGTGCGTGAGTGTCAGTTAACGTGGGGCTGCTTCCGTCGCTTTTTAGCCACAAAAATCGCCGATCCCGGTCGTGAGCCATCCTCAC
>CAJURV010000050.1 GCA_910588925.1 uncultured Rikenellaceae bacterium | reverse complement strand
TCATCCCTCGTTCCTCGGGATTTAACGGCGGAATTTGTGTTTGATTGCCCTCGCTCCGCTCGGGCCAAAACTTTACGACCTATTTTATCGGACAGCGATAATAAAAAAAGGGGGCCATACCCCCTCTCTTTTATCGTACCTTGCCCCAGTTGAAGCTAAGCCCTATGCTCACCTGACGCACTCGCGGCCCCTCCTTGAATACGGGATCGGGATAATACTGCATATAAATACCGTAATGCGAATAACCGACACCCACTATGTAGCCGTATCTGAAATTGGTCGTGCCCACGTTATGGTCTTTGGTTTTGTGCAGGCGACCCGAGCCGTTGTTATATTTGATCTTTGAGTGTACATTGTAGCCCCAGCCGCCGATTACACCGCCGTAGACATAACCTGCCTTGCCGCTATAGCCGTTCTTGCACCCGAAACGGAACTCGGCCAAAAGGGGGATATTGATATAGTTGGTCGACAGTTTCGACTTATCGGTACGCCCCCCGCTGTTGTGAATGGAGTAGTCCGGATATGTCCCTATTTCTTTAGAGCGCCGCAATATCATAGGCTCCCTGAAACGGTAGTTGTTGAATTCCAAACCTATACCGGTAGTTATGGCGAAGTGGCGTGTCGACAATATCTCGAGCCCTATTATGTTGATATTCAAGCTCGGCGAGTTGGCGCGTTGATCGAGATAGGCGCCGTCTTCAGGCAAGCCCCAGTGCCCCATGTCCGATATCAGCCCCGAATACCCGAACGATATGCCGGCCCAGTGTCCGCCTATCACTCCGAAACGAGCTTTCTTGGGTGTAGCGCCGCTGTCTCCGAACAGAAACTCCTTGCCGTTCTTGATATATACGCCATCTTCCGCATAATCGTACGGCTCCTCCACTATTATAGGATCTTCGAATCCGCCTATGGCCATAGGCTTATCTAAGTCGTCTATGACGATAGTCTCTCTTTTGCCGTCCAATATCACGGGCCCGCCGGCGCAGTCCACTGTGTCGCGCCGCTGTCCGTCGACGGAACGGTCTACGACGATCTTTCTGCCGTCGATCTTCACGGTAGAACCGTTGGACGCATAGCCTATGTCTATTACCTCACGTGTGTCGTTTTCATTTGTCGTTATCACCTGACGACTGCCCGATGCGGATTGTGATGCACCTCCGGTCTGTGCCGAAGCAGACAGGGCCGCTGCTATGGCGACCGTCGTAATGAAAAGATGTTTCATGTGGTTATGGTTTTGTCGTTAATATCTATTTTAGTATCCGTACTATTTGTGATATTTTGTCGGTAAAGCCGCCCGATGTGGATAATCTGGTGTGCCCGGCGTTTATGACCGGTACCTCGGATATGCCGCACAACATTTCGGCCGGGTCGTATTCCACCTCTATCATGTGCATAGGCGTGGCGAGAATGAACTCCTCGCGCAGTCCGACGCTCTCTGCGGTTACTTCGACGATGCTTCTTATATGTGTCGGTTTTAGTTTTACCGGCGGTATCACGGTCTCGTCGGCCGCGATATTGCTCACAGTGGTCTCCTCCAGCACATTGTGTGCCATAACGTCGTTAATGTCATAATATGCGGAACAGGTGTCGGCCGACATATTCGTATCGACGGTCTCCGTTATCTTCGCTATCTGCATGTGGTAGTGCCGCGGCGATAGTGTCACCGTCAATACGACGGCCGCTATAACTGCCGCCGCCGACACGGTCGCGACTATTCTGCGCAAGGGGGCACGGCGACGGAAAGCGATCCCGTCGACGATTTTCTTACGTAGATGTTTCGTATCGACCACCTCGGCAGGAACCTCTAACGAAAGCGATTCCCCGTATAAACGGTACATCTCGCGTAGAGAGGGGTCGGCATCCATTGCCTCTCTTAGCGAGCGTTCACCCTCGGCATCGAGGTTACCGTCGTAGCTGTCGACGATCATTTCTATGTATTTCTCCTGATCCATATCTTTATATTATATCGTCCAACGGACCGAGGCGGCGTCTCAGTTCGGTACGCGCACGGAATATGCCGACCTTGACGCTGGCTATACTCGCTCCGGTTATTTCCGCGATCTCCTCATAGGAGTATCCCGACCAGTCGCGTAACATTATCATGCTCCGCCACTCCTCCTTGAGCCCCTCTAACGCCCGGGCGAGCGTCTGGCCCAGATCGCTGTAGCCGTCTTCCGAGCCGTACCGGCTAAGCGTCTCCACCTCCACGCCCGAGGAGTGTTTGAGACGACGCGACCTGTCTATGATCAAACGGTAAGCGATAGTGAAAAGATAGCTTTTCTGGCTTCCGTCGCGCACCTTGCCGCGTGTCTCCCATAACCTTACGAAGCTCTCCTGAACTATGTCTTCGGCCGATTGAATGTCGCCGACGTTCTTGAGCACGAAACGATACAATGCGTCGGTAAACGCATACACACATTCGTTGAACTTCTCTTCGGTCATCCGATTTTTTATCTTTCGTTTTCACTAAAACGCATGTAGCTCGTAAAAGTTACAACTATACGGATGCAAGATAGGTAATTTTGCAGGACTATTCGGAATAATACGTTGCTATGTCGTGTGTAACTTGCGATATTAGGGTTAGTAGTGGCGGGATTATGGTTTTTTTTGGGCTTGACGGTGTGCGCGTTAGCTGTGCTCTTATGTCCGGATGTAGGCCCGAGCGGAGCGAGGGCTATAAGTGAGGATTCCTTATGAAAAGGTCTTT
The DNA here is from genome assembly GCA_910588925.1 of uncultured Rikenellaceae bacterium. Lineage (GTDB taxonomy): Bacteria > Bacteroidota > Bacteroidia > Bacteroidales > Rikenellaceae > CASDZP01. Next base: position 12,637 of record CAJURV010000050.1, on the reverse strand, counting down.
TTTGCGGGAAGTGTACTGTTAGCGTTGGATTGGAGCGATTCACGAGGGCCGGAGCCTGCGGGGGATCGCGCCTCGCGTGGAGCTTGAGAGAGTGATTTTATATAAAGTAAGCGATAAATACTATAAATAACCAACCGTGTAAGCGTGTCTCCGTTGGGGGACTTCTGCCTACCCGAGGTGCAGCCCGCTGGTCCTTGTTTTCCAGACCGTCAATCTTTATCGTCCTTGTTTCGCCCGAATGGGATAAACACAATTACTTATGATAATTATGCCATGTGGTTAATATGCTTTTAGCTGTATTTTGCTTGGCGTCACGAGGGTCGGAGCCTGCGGGGGACCGCGCCTCGCGTGACGTTCGAGAAAGTGATTTTATATAAAATAAGCGGTAAATAGTGTAGTAACCAACCGTGTAAGCGGGCCTCCGTTGGGGGAGGCTCCGGCCCGCTCATCCCTCGTTCCTCGGGATTTAACGGCGGAATTGTGTTTGATTGCCCTCGCTTCGCTCGGGCTTTCTATCTATGTGGGTACGCCTTACGGCGTGTTTGTGTCTGTTCGTTCATATTTACGCCACTCGCTTCGCTTGGAATTTTGCTGTTGGGAATACGCCTTGCGGTGTTTTGGTTGGTCGTTGTTAGGTGTCGTTCTGTGCCTTGTCTTTTGCTGTTGTGTTTAGTGTAATTGGAAATTTATTAGCGTTTCAGCTTTAGTCTCGTTTGTTTTTGTTGGGTACGTTTTTGTGTTGCTCGCGCGGGTGCATCCCCTTCGGGGACGCGTTAGGGATTTTATAGGTTAGTTCGTACGTGTAGGAAGTTTTCGTGATATTTGGTTATGTACGCGATCTCTGAACGCATGAATTATTGGTTTGTGTGCGCGAGGTTCAGTTAACGTGGGGCTGCTTCCGTCGCTTTTTAGCCACAAAAATCGCCGGAGGCACAGCCTCTTCTGTTTACTCCATTTTCAGTTAAGTTCAATAACTTCCGTGAGCACATTAGCTCCGGAGGCGCACGCCCGCGATCGACGATTTTTGAGGTCTAAAAAGTCTCGGCGCCCTGCGGTCTGCAGTTGTGTACATTGGCAAGCATGCCTGCGACTTGCAGTTAATGCGCATGCCTTCAGGTGTGGAGTGATGGTATCTGCTCGCTGGCGGCTATTCCAACCTCTGTTCGATTAATTCGTGGCGGTCATTGCGAAGCAGCACCTCGTGCCGCATTGTAGGCTTCGGTTAATGCGCATGTCGTTAAGCTCCGATGTATTTTATCGTATCGCAAGGGGATTTCCCAACCTCTGTCGGGTTAATTACTTGTCGTTGTCTTGGGAGCGGCACCTCGTGCCGTGGGAGCAGGTTCGGCTAAGTACGTATTACTCTCGCCGAGCGGGTCTCTCGCCCCGCAAGAGCAGGTTTTATATAATGCGCATACCTTTATGAGGTCTTATAGCATCTTTCCCGTCTCGCCAGCACCAGTAATCGAGCGACCGCCGTTTGAGAAACAGGCCTATCTCTCTATCGCATTATAGAAAGTATCTCTCTCTACTGGGGTGAATCCGGCCTTCTTTATCATGGCTCTCAGGTTTTCCAGGGTGAGTGCCGGTGGTTCCACGCCAGCCATGCTGTATATGCGTGTGGTGTCGGCCACTGTTCCGTCTATATCGTCGGTGCCGTACAGGAGGGCAGTTTGGGTGGCCTGTGCGCCGTACATGGGCCAGTAGGCTTTGATGTGGGGTATGTTGTCGAGAAACAGACGGCTTATCGCGAGAGTGCGCAGGTCTTCGCTCATGGGACACTCGCCCAGATGCGACATGCTGTTGCCAGCACAGCGATACTTTAACGGTATGAAAGCGTTGAATCCGCCGGTACGGTCCTGCAGGTCGCGCAATGCCCGTATATGGTCTATGCGGTCGGCGTGCGACTCTATGTGCCCGTAGAGCATGGTGGCGTTGGTCTTTATTCCCAATAGGTGTGCCGCCTCGTGAAGTGCGAGCCATCGCTCTCCGGACGGCTTGTCGGGACATATTTTATTACGTACGTCGGGAGCGAATATCTCGGCGCCTCCGCCGGTGAGTGTGTTCATGCCGGCATCCGTAAAGCGACGTAGCCCCTCGTCGAACGATACGCCGGCCTTGTCGAAGACATATATGTGCTCTATCGCCGAAAAAGCCTTTATGGAGGCCTCGGGCATAAGCCTGCGCACCGTACGCACTATCTCCAGATAATCCTCCAACGTGGCTGCCGGATGTACCCCTCCCACCAAGTGTACTTCTGTGATTCCGCTATCGGCATATCGTTTCACCTGCTCCTCTATCTGCCCGAGGCTCATGGTCCATCCGCCCGGCTCCGACGGGGAACGGCGATAGGAACAGAAGCGACAGTTGTAGCGGCATATATTGGTCGGCTCTATATGGAAATTGCGATTGTAGTAAACATCGTCTCCGGAGATCCTCCTCTTGACGCTCACGGCCGCCGCCGACAGGTCGTCCAAAGAGGCCTCCTCCATAAGAGTGAGGGCATCGTCGGTCGATAGACGTCCGCCGTTTACAGCTGTCTCCAAGAGACGGGCCGCAGCCGGAGATGTTGTGGTTATCGCCATAGGTATATATGCTAAAAATAATAAACAAAGGTACCTTTATTTTGGTGAATTATGAATAAATTGAATATTTTTGTATGCACAAAGGGCTCTTTACGGAGACTGTTTCGAATCGGAGGGACACTCTCTTTTAGCCACTACAAACTATTATTACCGTGGATATAATCCTTTCTCGTTACGATATAGCGGAGTTGTCGGCGGCCATAGTCATGACCGTGGCATTTATCGTGTTTTTGTGTTACTATTTAGGCGGGTTTCTCTCTGTGGCCAATCATCGCCATTCCAAAAAGGTGGGCGGGTTACGCAATGTCAAGCCGCAACCCGTGTCTGTCATAGTGGTGGTAAATAACGACCTCGACTATATCGAGAACCGGTTGCCCATGTTGCTGGAACAGGAATACGAAGCTCCCTATCAGGTGGTGGTGGTATGCGATACCCCCGAAGGCGATCATGCTCCCGAGATGCTCGAGGAGCTGGCGGCTGGCAACGACCGTCTCTATGTAACGGTCATCCCCTCCGACCATAAGTTCCACCACACCAACAAACTGGCCCTTACAGTGGGGATGAAGGCCGCCATATACGACAATGTAATAGTCACCTCGTCGGAGGCTGCTCCCGTCAGCACCGAGTGGCTGTCCATGATGTCATACGGATTCACCTCTGATCATGCGTTGGTAAGCGGTTACAACCGCATAGGATGTGCCGGCGGTTTCTTCAATAAGCTGCAACGCGCCATTAACATGCACGAGTCGTTGATGATGCTCGCGCGCGCCGTAGCGGGTCGCCCGTACCGTGTCAGCCGTCATAACAGCGGTCAGAGCAAGGCTCTCTTTTTCGCCAACAGGGGCTTCACCGACCATCTGCGGCTCAACGTAGGCGAGTCGGACCTCTACATACAGCAGATAGCTCCTTATGCGGAGAGCAATGTCATAATCAATCCCAAAGGGGTCACCGAGAGCGTACCTTACGAGAAGGTAGCCGTATGGTATAACAGACGTAAGTTTTTCAGCTATCCGTTCCGCTTCTTCCGCGGCGGAGCCCGTTTCTATATCGCTGCCAGTTATCTGTTCACAGCTCTGTTCTGGGTTTCGTCCATAACCCTTGCCGTCATATCGTCCTCCGAGTTGCGCATTGCGGCACTGTCGATGATAGTGCTACGGTGGATCGTTATAATGGCCGTTACGGCACGCTTTTCGCGTCGAACCGGCGATAAGGCGCCGCATACGGCCATGTTGCTCTACGATTTTATATCGCCGGCCGAGATATTGTTACTTACGGCAAGCAGAAACATATTGTCGCTCAAGAACCTATGGATATAGACCATACGCAGGACGAATCGTCGTTGATCGACCGTGCTCTTGCCGGCGACCGTGACGCTTTCGAGCAACTCTTCGGCTGTTACCGCGAGGTGCTCATGGCTATGCTCACGCGTATGGCCGGTAACAGCTACGATGCCGGCGATCTTTTGCAGGAGACGTTCATAAAGGCTTTTCTGAATATCTCCAAATACAACAGCCGTTACCGTTTCTCGCAATGGATAGCCGCCATCGCCCGCAACACCTTTATAGACCATTACCGTCAGCGCGACGCACGCGACGATATGATGAGAGTGGATCCGGCAAGCACGGGAGATCTCATCGTAGACAATCCGGAGGAGCTGATAATAATAGACGAGAGGCGCCGTCAGATGGAGCATAACATAGATGCGTTGGGCGAGAACTACCGTAAAATCATAGATATGCGGTACTATCAAGGGTTGTCTTACGAGGAGATAGCCGAAGAGCTCGGCATTCCGGTAGGAACTGTGAAGACGCGTCTTTTCCGGGCCAAAGAGAGGCTGGGCGGATTGATTAACAAGAAATAACAGACGTCATGGACGAGATATTGAGATATTTCCCCGACCTTACCGACACACAGAAGGAGCTGTTCGTCAGAGCGGCGGAGCTTTACCGCGATCTTAACGCACAAATAAACGTCATCTCCCGTAAGGATATCGACAATATATTTCCGCACCACATACTACACTCGTTAGCCATAGCCAAGGCTCACCCTATACCGGACGGTTCGGTGGTGATGGATCTCGGATGCGGCGGCGGATTTCCGGGCATACCGCTCGCTATCATGTATCCGGCCTCACGATTCATACTCGTCGACTCGGTGGGCAAGAAGATAAAGGTGGTGTCCGAGGTGGCGTCGGCGTTGAGACTCGATAATGTCGAAGCTGTCAACAAGAGGGCCGAAGAGCTGGATGTAAAGGTAGACTATGTGGTATCGCGGGCCGTTACCGATCTCAAGCCATTTCTCGGCTGGTGTTGGGATAAGGTGAAGGGGGGCGACGGGCATGGCGTGCTATGTCTTAAAGGCGGCGATCTTACCGAGGAGATATCCGAAGGGATACAGCCTTATAAGGGTATCTCTCTATGTAGGTTGTATAAAATCTCCGATATGTTCGACGGAGAGTATTTTCAGACCAAGAAAGTTCTCTATATCAGAAAAGGGTAAAGAGTGCTTTTATAATGTTACTCTTATCTAACGGGAACGACGTGTGGTGTGGTCTCTTTTGTGGTATTTCATTGGATTATAGTGTTTGGGCGATGCAAAGGGCCGTTTGATAGCGGTGTTTTTTGCAGAATTTCATTCGGTCTCACAATGGACGGAGCTTGCGGGAGACCGCGGCTGGCGGAGATGATGGCCAGGTGTAAGATAAGCGGAAAGATTTATGATTGCTGATACTTACGCGGGTTTCTTATTGGAGAGTTTATGCGCACTGTGAGGTGTCGCCCGATAGTTCTTGTTTTACATACTGTCAATCGAATATGTATTTTATTATCCTTGCTTTACGGGGATTTATATTGACGTGGGCTTGCGATGTTTGTTTTGCGAGACGATGGATTTGATGGTATGCGCATTCGCCGAATTTTTCTCTCGGGTGGGATGGACACGATTTCTATGCCCAGTGATTAGAGGGGTTTTAGCGATACTTTGTCGGTATTCACAAGGGCCGGAGCCTGCGGAGGAGCGCTTAAACGTGAAGTTCTTTAGATTCCAGGCGGTGATTTAAGCAGAAAGGTTCTATGATTGCTGGAACTTATGCGGGCCTCCGTTGGGGGAAATTTCTGCCCACCGCGAGGTGCGGCCCGCTCATCCCTCGTGCCTCGGGATTTAACGGTGGAATTGTGTTTGGATTGTCCTCGCTTCGCTCGGTTTTTTTGCTAACGTTAGTACGCCTTACGGCGTGTTTGTGTCTACTCGTTCATTATTTTACCACTCGCTACGCTCGGGGACTTTTACTATTGTAATACGCCTTGCGGCGTTCTTTATTCGTCTTTGTTTGGTATCGTCCTGTGCCTTGTGTTTTGCAGTTGTGTTTAGTGTAGTTGGGAATTTATTAACACTTCCGCTTAAGTCCCGTTCATTTTTGTTGAGGACGTTTTTGTATTGCTCGTGCGGGAGCATCCCCTTCGGGTACGCGTTAGGGATTTTATAGGTTCGGGACGTACGGGGAGGAAGTTTTCGTGGAGTTTGGGAAGTACGTGATCTCGGAACGCATGAATTGTCGGTTTGTGTGCGTGGGCTAGCATGCCTGCGACTTGCGGTTAATGCGCATAGTTCCAATGTTTTTCTCGTCTCGCAAGCGGAATTGTGTTTGATTCCGCTCGTAATACGAAACAATCCGTCGAAGAATAAAAAACGATCGCAAGCCAAAACAGGCACTTGCGATCGCATACATATTCCAATGCAACTATTTACGTAATGATTACAAAGGCATCAAATAAAATTACCCACCGCCTCGTCCGGAGCGATATATGCCTCAACGACACTCTTGAAGTCCGACGGGTCCATATCACCCACTTCGAGCCTGCGATACAATGCGCGATCGTCGGCACACAACGCCATAAGACTATGCCTCAACGACGACCGGCTGCTGGCCGACGTGCCAATAAGCAATCCGACCTCATCGCCCGGTTTGAATGCAATGTAACGCACCGTGCCTTCGAAATAGATCTGTCCGCGCTTGTTGAACTTAAAACTATCGGCAAAAGCGTATATGGCAAGGTGTCGACCTACTGCCCGCGAAACCATCCATCCCGGTTGCGAAAGGGTGAGTCCGCCCTGTGCCGGACCGAAATATCCGTATCGGCGCCGCATTATCAGATAAGTGTCGTCAGGGCTTTTTTTATCCCATATTCGACATTCTGCGAGGCTATCGGCCGGTATTACACGTCTGACACCTCCGTCCGGAGTGACGGCGATCTTGTCGGCCGAAGGTTTGGACAGCTTCATTTTTCCTGTCAAGGAGGTGCTGTCTATAAGGGTGGCTGCCACACGGCCGTTACATGCCGTCCGATTCACATAGCACGACTGCAAAGCGAATATTGCGAAAGCAGTCGCCGTAATACGTAACAGATTATTCGACCGGCTCATATACATCCACTATAGTCTGATAATCATTTGAATCTATCTCGTTAGCTTCAAGACGTCTGCAAATGGGAGGGTCGTCGGAGAGAAATTCCATCAACGATTTCTTATTGCCGATGAATACGCCTTTCTCCGCACCGGTCTTGACCCCCACGGAAGAAAAGCCGTTGTTGTATTGGGCCAGCCCCACCAAGGTGCCGTTTCTTCTGTTGAACTCATACATTGGAGCCCCCATATAGATGGTCAGATGCTTACCTACGGCCTGGGCGAACATCCATTGCACATTGTCGTGTTTCCACTGGCCTTTACGGTTATAATAGGGACGCGTGATACGGCGCATGACAAACTGCTTGTCTGGATGTTTCTTCTCCCAAACGACCAAAGCCTCGATCTCTTCAGGTTTGAATTTACGTGTTTTACCCTCGTCGGGAGTCACCTTTATCGGCTTGGTGTACCATCCTCCCGGAAGTTTCGTCTTGCCGTCGAAAGTCTCCCCGTTCTTGAGTATCACATGTACACGCGCCAGCTTGGTATCGTTGAGATAATACGCTCCGGCATGCGCATCCGACACGAAAACAGTAATGACGCATGAAAAGATGAACGCTAAAAACGTAATGCGAAAAAAGTTCTTCATAACTGCACTATTTTATCCGTAAATATAATAAAAATTAATGAGAAAAATACAAGAGGCAGTTTTTATTTTTCCCGAAAAAGTTAGAGTGGACGAGATATTACCGTAAATAGGTTCATTCCGCTGGCGAGACGGAAAAGATACTATAACGCTTCCTGCAGATATGCGCATTAGCTAAAACCTGCTCTTGCGGGGCGAAAGACCCGTTCCGCGAGAGTAACACGTACTTAACCGAACCTGTTCCCGCGGCACGAGGTGCCGCTCCAAGACAACGACAAGTAATTAACCGGACAGAGGTTGGGAAAACCACTGGCGAGCAGATAACATCACTTCACACCTAAAGACATGCGCATTAACCGCGAGTCGCAGGCATACTTGCCCGTGTACACAACCGCAGACCGCAGGGCGCCGAACTTTTTCGGTAAGCCGAGCGCAATGAAACGAAGTTTCGATTGCCGAGGCGAGAAAAAGTGCGCGAAGCGAAGTTTTTTAGACCTCAAAAATCGTCGATCGCGGGCGTGCGCCTCCGGAGCTAATGTGCTCACCGTAAGTTATTGAACTTAACTGAAAATGGAGTAAACAGAAGAGGCTGTGCCTCCGGCGATTTTTGTGGCTAAAAAGCGACGGAAGCAGCCCCACGTTAACTGAACCTCGCGCACACAAACCAATAATTCATGCGTTCAGAGATCGCGTACATAACTAAATATCACGAAAACTTCTTCCCCATACGACCCGAACCTATAAAATCCCTAACGCGTCCCCGAAGGGGATGCACCTCGCGGTGGGCAGAAATTTCCCCCATCGGAGGCCCGCGTAAGTTCCGGCAATCATAGACCTTTTCCGCTTATTTTACACCAAGCTATCCTCTCCGCCCGCCGCGAGGCGCGGTCCCACCGCAGGCTCCGTCCCTGTGATGCCTATCAAGATAACGCTAAAAGCAACATCACCTCGCGGCATAATTACCATAAGGAACTGTGTCTATCCCATCCGGGCGAAAAGTTCAGCTAATGCGCATACCGTCAAGACATAAGAAATTCATCGTCCCGCAAGCCCCGATACTCGATCTACATTAGTATAGGAATCGCACCGCAATAAAAAACAGGAGCCGTATGAAAACGACTCCTGTTTATCAACCACAAACGCGCAGACCCTATTCTGCAAAAGGATCGACTATCTCGTGCGTAGTAATGTCCACATAGAAAGTCTCAGGCTCATCGCCGTACGTCATGACACGGTCTACCTTAATGATATTGGGACTTACCTTGGAATATTCGCGTATCTCGTTTTTAAACACTCCCATCTTCGCCAATACCTTCTTATTGATATCCGACACCCACAATATGTCATTGTCGGCATATACACGCTCGGGATTGCCGAAAGTCATCCCTTTGGCGGATTTAAGCGTCTTGACCCACTCTTTTTGTTCGTAATCGTAAATGTTGATGGCGCCGTTGTTGGCCGTCACATAGAGGCGATCTCCCGACACAGCGAACGTACGCGGCTTAAAGGTGTTGGTAAGTAACTTCTTGTCCTCTATATCTATGGAGGTGCCGTTTTTCATATCTTCGGTCACCAACGAGGGGTCGAGCACACGTATAGCCATGCCCTCGAAGTCTGTGAGCATTATGTTGCCGTCGGTGTCGAACTCCATGTAGTGTGGGTTGAAGCCGTTGTTTTGGGTGTATGTCGCTGTCTTTTTGTAGCGTTGCACCTTTTCGTAGTTTTCGGGAGTGGCATCCGCATCTTTGTATATGCTCACGCCACCGTCCTTATCGCGGGCATATATCATGCCGTCTTTCACAGCCAGAGCCTGTGCTTCAAACACCGGGCCTCCCCATTTGCCGTTACCTATGCATGTGATATAATTCAAGTCGGGAAGCCCGAAAACATGAATACGCGACTCTCTCTCGGCAACGTAAAGGCGCTCATTTGTAGCCACAATGGCATATATTATGCTACCGAAGCCTTTTGTCTGACCGTTGACCTCCCAGTCGCTTATGACAGACAAAGGACGGCTCTTGGCCTTGTCGAAGACTATGACGTTAGGTGCAGCCGCTATATTGGCGACGAAAAGGGTGTCGCCGAGACTGGCCACCGTATAAGGTTTGAACTCATCGACCGATCCGAGTCCCATCGTCTCGAAATCGATCTGCTCGAGAACTTCGTAAGAGTAGTACCAATGGCTGGTATAAGATCCCTCCTCTTCCTCCGTATTGGTGGCAGGCGCATCGTCTTCGTCCTTGCTCTTGAACTTGTCTAAAAGCGAGCACTGCACGAAAAGAAGCGAGCTTGCGAACAACAACGCTATTTTATATCGTTTCATCTTGTTTACTGTTTTAAGGTGTCACTATTTCAGTTCGCTCATCGGCACCGCATACAGGGCCAAACCGCCGATGCGGTCTATGATGAAGAGCGTACCGCGACGTATAAGGCATTTGCCGGGATTGTTCAACGTAATGTTACCGATGGTGGTGTAATCTTTGATTGTCTTGCCGGTCTCGGGGTCTACCTCGCAGAATTTCTTGCTCGTTCCGCCGAAAGAGACGAACAGACGGCCGTCGGCGCTCCATGCCGCACCCATCGGATTGTCTTCGAGCACTATCTCGTTTACCGACAACAGCTTGGCTGCCTGCAGATATTTCGGGTCGAGCTGAATCAGCTTCTTGGACGCATAGTTGACAGCATATACGTTACCCGAGTAATCGACCGTCATGGAGTTGTTGGCATGCGCGTCGGCATTGTCGCTCGATGCCGCATAACCGCGTTCGAGAAGATGTTCGGGGAAAGCCCTCGCAAGACCCCGGTAGGCATACACTATACCGTTGCTCGCCGCCAGGCCCACGGCATCGAAACCGAGTCCCAACGTAGATATGCACTCGTAGTTTCCGGCATCGAATACGAACAGCGTATTGTTGCTTCCGCATAGATATATCTTATCGTTCGAGCGGATTATATCGACCGGCGTTCCGATCGTCATCTCATTGCCGTTAGGAAGCGTCCACTGTGTGATCTTTTTCTCGTGTACCGGCTTTCCGGTCGAGAGGTCGTAAACGTCCCACGAGAAGTTACCTTTACGTATATCGTTGGTCACATACAATTTGTCGCCGTAAACATACACGCCGCTAGGCATATAGTCTTTCTTAGCCACACCGGCATCGTTGTAGTCCAGTTTGAACGAGAGCGCGGCGGCATTTTCCTTCTCCCCGAAGTCGGTATCAAGAAAGCCTATACCGTCGCTACCCAAACCACCGTCGACCTCGTCGAGCTCCGGGTCTTCGATTATGTATTTAGATGGGAAGTGGTAGTAACGTGCCGAACCGTCGCTGGCATACCTGCCGTCGACATAACGCGTGTGGAGGAAGCGACGCGAATATGCGGGCAACTCCTTGCGCACGCCCATGTCGGTATAGATCTTATGACAGAGAGATGGAAAGCCGGGCCCCGTCTGTTCGTATGTCATGTTGCCGGCGTGACCGTAACCGAAACAGTGGGCCAACTCATGGAATATGGTGTTGGTAACGCTCTTATCGTCCGGATAGTGCTCGTAGAAGACCTCCTCATGCAAACCGAACGTCTCGCCGCCGCCCAAGCCGTAATAACCGCTACAGTGGCCGAAACAAAGCCCACGATGAGAGGCTATCCTCTTGAGAAGAGCCTCTTTGTTGATCTCCGTCTTGTTAGCGTCGCTATGCAACGGGCCCCATTCGTACATGGCTTGCGCGAACTCGTCGGTAGAGAACATGTAGGTGAGGTTGAGCGCTATGGCTACGGCCTCACGGGCCTGATAGGCACGGAGCGGATATTTCCATCCGGCCTGATTGGGGTTATACGCGCTGAAATATATGCGCCAGTGCATCTTTATAGACTGCAAAGTCTTCCAATAAGGAGCGTCGCACTCTATCTCGAAGCTCATATTCTCCTTATCCAGATGCGGGTTAGCCATTATCTTTATCTTCTTGCCGCTACGGGTATAGGCCGTAATATCTTCGGTAGCGAAAGGAAGTTGAACGCGCAACTGCTGGAACGGCATCACCTTGTCGATCTCCAGAAGTTTGAATTGCTCGTCGTAACCGTCCAGCTTGGCCCACACCACTACGTTAGGCAACGCACGGGGGCTGTAGAAGCGGATCTGGAAATAGTGTTCGTCATCGAAGGTCATCTGCAACGGCTGGTCGGTGTAGAACAAACGTTCCGCACTGTTGAAGAACACCTCGGAGGGCTCGTTGTCGTTGAGCATGTAGTAGGTGTTTTCGTCGTTGTAATCCTCCGTAGTCAAATGATAAGGGAAGACATTCCTTGCCATCGTCCCATTGTGGTCGGAAGGAACTTTCTCTTTAGCGCAACCGGTCAACAACAACAGACCGCACGCCAACACCCGAAAAGCGGGAAAGATCGAGTTTTTCATTATACGTCTATTATGTTATTATATCTTTCAATGCGGCTTATATCTTCAGAAAAGAGATTCTCCCTCTATAAAGCGGCCATACCCTTATTTAAGAAAGCGCAAATATAATAACTAAACCTTAAAAACAAACCCTTAATCGTTTCTTAATCTATACGACGCGCCTATCCATATTAAAGACCCGCTATCTTACAGCTTAGAAATATTGGTATATGAAAGAGGGTAAACCGAATTTTCAATCCGGTAACTCCAGTATCTTTACTGTACATAAAATAATGCCGGCGAGACAGTAAGATACTATAATGCTTCATGAAGATATGCGCATTAGCTAAAACCTGCTCTTGCGGGGCGAGAGACCCGCTCCGCGAGAGTAACACGTACTTGACCGAACCTGTTCCCGCGGCACGGGGTGCCGCTCCGCGATAACCGCCACGAATTAACCGGACAGAGGTAGTAAAATCCCCTTGCGAAGCGATAAAAGACATTGGAGCTTAACGATATGCGCATTAACCGCAAGTCGCAGGCATGCTTGCCCACGTACACAAATGAAGACCGCAGGGCGCCGAAGTTTTTTAGACCTCAAAAATCGTCGATCGCGGTCGT
>CAJURV010000049.1 GCA_910588925.1 uncultured Rikenellaceae bacterium | reverse complement strand
AAATCCCTAACGCGTCCCCGAAGGGGATGCACCCGCACGAGCAATACAAAAACGTCCCCAACAAAAATAGACGTAACTGAAGCGTAAATACAACAAACTTCCAACTACACTGAACACAACTGCAAAAGACAAGGCAAATAACACCACCTAACAACGACCAATAAAGAACGCCGTAAGGCACATGTCCGAGCGAAGCGAGGGCAATCAAACCCAATTCCGCCGTTAAATCCCGAGGCACGAGGGATGAGCGGGCCGCACCTCGCGGTGGGCAGAAATTCCCCCAACGGAGGCCCGCGTAAGTTCCAGCAATCATAGAACCTTTCCGCTTAAATCATTGCCACGAACCGAAAGAGCGTCACGCTCGAGCGGTCCCCCGCAGGCTCCACCCCTTGTTGACGCCGGACAATATACATCTAAAAGCATACTAACCACATGGCATAATTGTCATAAGTAATTGTGTTTATACCATTCGGGTGAAGCAAGGACGATAAAGATTGACGATCTGTAAAACAAGGACCAGCGGGCCGCATCTCGCGGCGGGCAGAAATCCTCCCAACGGAGGCCTGCATAAGTTCCAGAAATCATATATCTATTCCGCTTATTTTATACCCGGCTATCCTCTCCGCCCGCCGCGAGGCGCGGTCCCCCGCAGGCTCCGTCCCTTGTGCCGCAAGGCAAGGCATCGCAAAAGGCATAATCACTGAAACCATATGGATCCGATTAGACATATAAAGCGCACCCCGATATGATCAGAGTGCGCATGCAAAGGATACATATAACTCCGGTTACACAAAATGTCAGCTAAACCGAAGCCCTATGAAAAGACCGTCACATCCCTATGGCCTTCGCCAGACGTCTGCCGCAATCCTTGTCGGCCTTGGAAAACATATCCACCGCTTTTTTACGTATATCGTCAGGCACATCTTCGAACGATTCGACAACGTTATCTATCAGACGACCCTTCTCGTCCTCGGGAAGAAGACGCCACAAATCGCCCGGCTGGCTGTAGTAGTCGTCATCCTCGCGATGATTCCACACATAGGCGTCGCCTGTAGCTAACGGCGGCTCTATAAGCGAACGGTTGTCATGGCTGCCGTCGGAGCTGTTGGGCTCGTAATTGGGAGCTGCGCCCCCGTTGTCGCCCACAGCCATGTGTCCGTCGCGATTCTGGTTGTGTACCGGACAGAGAGGCCTGTTGACCGGCAGATCCATGAAGTTGGCGCCTATGCGGTAACGCTGCGCGTCGCCGTATGCGAACAGACGACCCTGCAACACCCTGTCGGGAGAGAAACCTATGCCCGGCACTATATTGGAAGGATTGAACGCCGCCTGCTCTATAGAGGCGAAATAGTTCTCCGGATTGCGGTTAAGCTCCATGACACCTACCTCTATGAGCGGGAAATCCTTGTGGCTCCACACTTTTGTAAGGTCGAACGGATTGACTTTATAGTTACGCGCCTGCTCCTCGGTCATGACCTGTATGAACAGCTTCCAACGCGGATAGTCGCCTCGTTCGATGCTCTCGAAAAGGTCGCGTTGCGAATGTTCGCGATCTTTGGCTACGATAGCTTCGGCCTCTTTGCCCGTGAGGTTGCGTATGCCCTGCATGGTGCGGAAGTGAAACTTGACCCAATGACGCTCGTCCTTGCTGTTGATGAAGCTGTAGGTATGGCTTCCGAAACCGTGCATGTGACGTATGCCGTCGGGTATTCCGCGATCGCTCATAAGGATCATCACCTGATGGAGCGACTCGGGATTGAGGGTCAAGAAGTCCCAACGGGCCTTGTTATCGCGCATGTTATTCTTGGGGTTGCGCTTCTGGGTATGTATGAAGTCGGGGAATTTGACCGGATCGCGTATAAAGAATACCGGTGTGTTGTTACCTACCAAATCCCAGTTGCCTTCGTCGGTATAGAACTTGAGCGCGAATCCGCGTACGTCACGTTCGGTATCGGCCGCACCGCGTTCACCTGCCACTGTAGAGAAACGGCCCAGCATAGGTGTCTGCTTGCCGACCTCGGCGAATATAGAGGCTTTGGTATAACGGGTTATATCGTGCGTGACGGTAAAAGTGCCGAAAGCACCTACCCCTTTGGCATGTACTACCCTCTCGGGAATACGCTCGCGATTGAAATGTCCGAGCTTCTCCATGTACCATACGTTCTGCATCAACGCCGGACCGCGCTTACCGGCCGTAGCGATATTCTGATTGTCGGCGACGAGCGCACCGGCTGCGGTAGTAATAGATTTCTTTTTCATAACCGATATCTTTTACATTAACAATATTGAATAACCGTCGCCTCTCCCGCGGAAAGGCAATACTATTATCCGAATTGCAAATAACATGCCGCAAAATATTTTAGCACTACCTCCTACTCTGTGACATGACTATTTACCTATCGACACGACATAAATTCTTCATTCAGACCTCCGCCCCTTACCGACAAAAGCACTCCCGCCGACCGTTGTCTACTAACACAATGGAACCTGGCTTTTCCCGGACTCGCATTGACGGAATAATCCGCATATAAAGTCGATTCGGAAAGAGGCTTGCCCCCGGTTTATCTACATTCTTTCTCTCTGTTGCGTACGATCTCGATTTAAAGTAGTATCTTTGAAGCCATAACGCATCAAGATGAGATCTCTTTTAAGATATATAGCGGTTCTGTCATTATTCGCCGGGGCATTCGTCTTCTACACGGGATGCGCCAATCCGAGCGCTCCTACGGGCGGTCCCCAAGACACGCTCCCTCCGCGTATTCTGGCTATGATGCCCGACAATTACACCATCGGGTTCAAAGGAGGCCGCATCACCATCACCTTCGACGAATATGTCCAGCTCAAAGACGTACAGAAAGAGGTGATAATATCGCCACCGCTCGAACGCCGTCCCATGATGTCGGTCAAAGGCCGGTCGGTGATCATAGACTTTCGCGAAGACATAGAGCTCGATTCGGCCACCACCTATAAGATAGATTTCGGAAAGGCCATCGTCGACAATAACGAAGGCAACGTGCTCTACGGCTTCTCGTATGTCTTTTCCACCGGCAACGAGATAGACTCTTTGGCCATGTCGGGGCAGGTGGTGGACGCTTTCCGCGGCGACTCGATCTTCAATGCCACACTGCTCTTCTTCGACGGCAAGGCCGACAGCATGAGCTACGACTCGACCCTCTTCGTAGGCAAGCCCCTGTCTACGGCCCGTACCGACAGTATGGGAGTGTTTCTGGCCACCAACCTGAAGCCGATGGACTATCGCATATACGCCATAGTAGACGAGAACGGCAACGGGCGCTACGAACCGGGTACCGACAGGGTGGCATTCCTCGATTCGGTCTACAACCCGGCCCTTATGCCTCCGTTCAAGGTATGGTGGAACAAGCGCCGTATGCGCATAGAGGCCCAGCCGCAGGTGACGATGCGCGCTTTCGACGAGATAGCGGTACGCCGCCAGTCGCTAACCAAGATAACCCGTACGGACAAATGCGCTTTGTCGTTGGAGTTTTCATCGCGTAATCCCCGCAGTGTCAGAATGGTAATGGAGGGGGTAGACAGTTCGGCGTTCATCTTCCGCAGGTCGCGTTACGGCGACACGGTAGATGTGTGGATAGACACTCTCGCCACAGGCGCTTTGCCCGATACGCTCAAAGGGTTCGTGGAGTTCATGACTGTCGATTCGTTGGGTCGCGACTCGCTCGGCGCCCGTAATTTCAGACTGTCGCCATTGCGTGAGCCGCGTAAAGATCCTCGCAAGGACGAAAAACCGGTCAATCCGTTCAAGGTCGACGTAAAGGCATCGAGCCCTCTCAATCCGTTCACGTCTATTGATTTTCTGTTTAAAGTACCGTTGAGAGATGTAGTTCCCGACAGCATAAAACTATCCGGCGAGGTTAAAGAGGAGCACCGGGAGGGGCCGCGCGGCGACCGGCGCTTAGAGCGTAACGAAGGACCCAAAGAGGCGGTTTTCGAACCTGCGCCTTTCACTTTCGAGAGAGACAGCCTCAATATTCTGCTATGGAGGTTGAAGAGCCGCTGGCGTCCCGATTGCCGTTACCGGTTAGAGATATTGCCCGACGCTTTCGTCGACATATACGGCCATGCCAACGACACGCTCAAGGCCGATTTCTCCATAATGAACCCCGACGACTACACGAGTTTCATCCTCACTATAGAGGCCGACAGCTCCAAGAGCTACATAGTTCAGTTGGCCGACCTCAAAGGCGACACCAAATACTCCAAGGTTATCACCGGTGCCGGCGAGTTGCTTTTCGACTACGTGGAGCCGGGGGCAGACTATCGCATACGCATAATAGAAGACACTAACGGCAACGGCGTATGGGACGGCGGCGATTTGGTCGGCAGGGTCTTTCCCGAGAGAATCGCTTTCTTTTCGGACGACTCCGGGCAGAGCGTAATAACCACCAAGGCCAAATGGAACATTGTGCTCACATTAGACATGAATCACATATTCGACGGTGCGCAGACCGCTGTCACCAACTCCATAACGGCGCCCGGCGAAGCTGTTGCCGGCGAGAAGACGTTACCGGTGAGCGATGACGAGGAGGAGGGGTTATGAGAGGTATTGCGATAAAGATTTTTCTTGCGGTAGCGATGGTCGCAGGGTTCGTCTCCGTGGCATCGGCGCAGGGGCATTACATAGGTATAAGAGGTGGCGCCGGCGGCAGCAAGGTGCGTTTTTATCCCAAGAGGGAGAGCAAGTTGCTCATGCCCAACCCCACATTCGGCGTGGTCTACAAATATCTCGGCGGCGACCATTACGTAGGCGGCATAGAGGTGAATGTCAACTATGTGGAGAAAGGGTATAAGACCTTGCTTAGGGTCGATTCCGACAGCTCGCTGCAACGTAAGCTCACCGCCATAGAGGTACCTTTCATGTGGCAACCTCACGTGTGGATGTTCAAAAACAGAGGGCGGTTATTCCTCAATGCCGGCCCCTATCTGTCGTACAACATCAAGAGCAGCAACGAGAAACTGGTCTCCAAAGAGAAAGGCGTCCTGAAAGTGTATGACTACAAACTCGACAACCTCCGCGACAACCGTTTTGAATACGGTCTCAGCTTAGGC
Organism: uncultured Rikenellaceae bacterium; assembly: GCA_910588925.1. Taxonomy (GTDB): domain Bacteria; phylum Bacteroidota; class Bacteroidia; order Bacteroidales; family Rikenellaceae; genus CASDZP01. Next base: position 10,516 of record CAJURV010000049.1, on the reverse strand, counting down.
GCCGGTTACGGCGTCACCATAGCCGGACGTTTCGAGCTTTTGGCCGAATTCCGTTACGTATTCGGCTTCTCCGACATACTCAAGAACCCCAACAAATATCCAGCCAGCAACGCCCAAGAATCGCCCATAGACCAAATGAACGTCACTCTGGGCCTGCACTACCTGTTCAACAAACAGGCGGTGGAGCCTCGGGCGAGAAGGAGGACAAAAGAATAGATCTTTTGTCCTCATAGGCGGGTGCCTCCCGACGGGGTCTTTCAGACAGAGATACTTTGTCGAGTGACAAAGTATCCGAAACGAGGGGGCAAAGCCCCTTTTGAAAGGCATGACATTAAGGGGAAACCAAGGATGTTGAAATGAACACATGAGGTTCATTGTGGCGGATCTAGCGGATTGGTGGCATTAAGGTTATTGTAGTATAACTTTGGTAGGGCATGAAGCGATAAACACCGTAAGTCATACGTCGGGGGAGTTTCTGCCCCCTGCGGGAAACATCCCGCAAGGGGCGGATATATTATCGGGACAAGAAGGATGCATTGGCGTCCGGTGAAAATAGTAAAACGGTTAAATAAGAAAATATGGATGAGATAGTATCGCCCAGAGCACAAAAGCTAGCGCGTCAGATACAGCGCGACATAGGTGAAATTCTCCAGCGCGACCGGTCGTACTCGGTTCCGGGTGTTATGGTGTCTGTGACGGTAGTGCGTGTCAGCTCCGACCTCTCTTTCGCAAAAATATACGTGAGTGTCTTCCCGTTCGATCGTCACAAGGAGGTTCTCGCCAAGCTCAAAGAGAATGCATGGAGCGTGCGCAAGGCTCTGGCCGCCAAAATGAGGCATCAGATAAAGTCTATTCCCGAGATAGCGTTCTATCTCGACGATTCGTTGGAATATGCCGATTCCATAGAGACGGCGTTACGTAAGCTGTAGTACATGTTCGCTCGAGGTGTGGCATATATAGCGGCGCGTTACCTCTTTTCACGCAAGTCGCACTCCATAGTCAATATCATTTCGATATTGAGCGCCCTTGCCGTGGCCATACCCACCGCCGCCATGATAGTGCTCCTGTCGGTGTACAACGGCATGGACGACGTGCTACGTAGCATGTACGGCCACTTCGACCCGCAAATAAAGATCTCGGCGGCTCAAGGCCGTTATTTCGATGCGTCGGAGAGGTTGCTCGACAGCCTGCGGTCGGCAGATGGGGTGGAGGTGGTCTCTCAGATAGTCGATGAAAACGTATTCGTCACCTACGGCGACAGGAGCGCCATAGTAACAATGCGCGGCGTCGACACCCTCTACGACAGGCTGGTGCCTATAGTGTCCATGATGGCGGCCGGAGAGTACTCTCCTTTCTTGGGCGATCTCGACCGTGCCGTGGTCGGGGCCGGCATATCCTACAACTTAGGTGTCAACATAGCGGTGAGGCGCAAGATAGAGGTGTTCACCTACGACGGCTCTACGGCTTCGCTTCTGCCCATGTCGTTCTACAGGAGCGAGGAGCTGCAACCGGTGGGTGTGTACCAGCTCGACGCCGAGACCGACGGTCGCTATATGTTGGTGCCTTTACGTTTCGCACGCGGATTGCTCTCACGGGAGGGCAAGGTCACCTCTTTGGGGCTCAAGCTATCCGACGGAGCCGACGAACAGGCTGTGCAAAAGAGCCTTAAGGCTATGTTGGGCGACAGGTTCGAGGTACGTAACAGGTTCGAACAAAAGGAGACTATCTTTCGGATAATGGCTTACGAAAAGATCGGCATATTCTTCATAATACTAATGGTGGTAGCCGTATCGTCGCTCACGCTCGTGGCGTCGGTGGTTATGCTGGTAGCCGACAAGGAGCCTCAACTATTCACGCTCGGCAGTATGGGGGCCACGGGTAGTTACATGCGCAACATATTCTTCGTGCAAGGGGTATTCATATCGTCTGCGGGTGCGGTAGCAGGGCTGGTATTGGGTCTCGCTCTCGCCTTCGCCCAGCAGAGGTTCGGTCTCATAGCCATAGGAGGCGGGTCGCTCATTATCGACACCTATCCTGTACGCGTGGCCGCCGGCGACGTGGTGCTCACCCTCCTGTCGGTGTCGGGGCTCGACATAGCCATATCCTATTTCACATCCCGAAGCGTTATAAGAGTTAAACGATGAACAGAATATTGGTTGTCATAGCGTTGTCGCTGTTTGCCCTGACGGGGTGCGACGACAGAAAGGAGATACCGGCCGAAGATCTTAAGGCGATCATATCGGATGCCTATCTCACCGACAGTTATCTGCGTGAGTTCAACGGCAGATACGACCGCGACACTCTCACCTTTTTCGCACCCATACTCGAGCGTTACGGTTACACCATGGAGGATATGAAGTACACGCTCTACCGCATGGTCACCCGCAAAACCAATGTACTGGAACCCATCATAGAGGCCGCCTCCGAAGATTACGGGCGTCGTCTGGCCCGTTACAGACGCGGGTACGATATAAGTCTGCGATGGGACACTATGGCCGCAAGGAAAGCCACCCTCGAGCTTATGCTCGACTCGCTCGAGGCCGACAAGATATCCGATCTCAAAAAGGCCCGTTTCGAGCTTCCGCTCTACAACACGGGTGTTTACAGAATATCAATGAGCTATAAGATAGACTCTACCGACCGCAACAAGAGCTACCTTATACGTTACGTCCTCTCCGACACACTCGGCCGGAGCGTTCAGAACAGCGGCTCTATATGGCTCGGCAGGGTGGGTCGCAAGGCCACGAGCACCACGGATGTTACGGTCAACTCCGACAGGTACAATCACATGTCTATAGACTTCCTTTCGGTGGCTACCGGTCGTTCCGTCAAAGAGCCGAAAGTAAAGATCGACACCATGACGGTGACCTACCGTCCGCCGCTCGAGATAGCCCGTAAGATGAACTACGACAGGTATTTCGGTATTTTCAATCGCGATACCTCTAAATTTACATTCTATGAAAACAAGAAAGATAGCAGCGCACTACGCGTACCTTTCAGGGTCCCTTACTCCGTCGGTTATCGTAACGGTCGACGATAGCGGCACTATCGTCGACATAGAACGCGACGTGCGCGATATCGACTCGCGAAGCGGCGTGGAGTTCTATAACGGCGTGTTGATACCCGGCATGAGCGATTGCCACTGTCACATCGAATATTCATACGTAAAGGGCATGATAGCGCGTGGCGGCGGTCTGCCCGAGTTCATACGGAGCATCATAGAGATAAAACGCACATGCGATCTCTCCGACGAGCAGAAATGCGCGCCGGCGCTCGCGTGGAGCGGTAAGATGGAACGTGAGGGGGTCATCGCCGTGGGCGACCACAACAACAACGACTACGTATATCCCGTTAAGGATAATAGCGGCATATTCTGGCGCACCTTCGTGGAGCTGTTCGATGTGGACGGTCAGAGTGCCGACGAGACATTCCTGCAAGGGTTAGCGCGTGCGGAACGTCATCGCTCCCTCGGTATTCCGGCAACGGTGATACCTCACGCCTGCTACACAATGGACGACCGGCTGATGGCTCTCACCGGAGGAGCGGCTACAGCCTACTGCGGTGCCCGCGCCGACGGCATAGTGTCGATACATTACAAGGAGTCTGTAGAGCTGGGAGGCCCCGATGAGCGGGCACGTGTGCTGGCATCGTTGGGAACGGACCGTGACGGCGTATTGCTCGTGCACTGCATATATGCCGACGAGGGCGACATAGACTGCATGACGGACAAGCTCGGAGACAAGGTTACGGTGGTGCCGTGTCCGCGGTCGAATATATATATAGAGGGTCGCTTGCCCGACCTCGATATGTTGCGTCGCAAAGGGGTACGCATAGCTCTCGGCACCGACGGCCTCAGCTCTAACGAAGTGTTGTCGATGGTGGAGGAGATGAAATGCGTGCAGGAGAATATGCCGCATATACCCCTGAGCGAGGTTATAGGATGGGCAACCCTCAACGGCGCCCAGGCTCTCGGCATATCCGACTGGGCCGGCAGCCTCGAAGTAGGCAAACGCCCCGGCGTGGTGTTGCTCGAAAACGTCGACTTGCAGTCGATGAGGCTTACGCCAGAGAGTGCGGGCTTGAGGTTGGTATAGGACAACTCTTGATACACCGGTCTCAACCCCGTATTTAGGCAGAGGGGGCAGAGTCCATTCTGAGAGGCGTGATATACGGTGAGGCGGTTGGAGAAGGTTTAGAGATGGTTGGGTTGTTTGGGTGATGGCTTCGACAGGGTTAAATCTATTGAGGAGAGCGGGCCGGAGCCTGCGGGGGACCGCGTCTCGCGGCGGGCGGAGAGGGTTACTGGATATGCGGGAAGCGGTAAATACTATAAATAACCAACCGTGTAAGCGGGCCTCCGTTGGGGGAAATTTATGCCCACCGCGAGGTGCGGCCCGCTCATCCCTCGTTCCTCGGGATTTAACGGTGGAAGTTGTGTTTGATCGCCCTCGCTTCACTCGGTCCGGAAAAGAACATGAATAATTTTTGCCCGCCGCGAGGCACGAGGCAAAAGTGAAAACAGGTTAGCCCCCCGCAGGTGTGTGCCGCTTTCTCCTTGCGATGGCAAATTAACCGACAAATAAAGTTGATACGAAAAATATGGCGACATCTCTTTTCGGAGACATGATATTCGGGCCGGTCAAGAGCCGGCGTCTCGGACGTTCTCTCGGAGTGAACCTGCTCCCCGTAGACGGTAAGTTATGCAATTTCGATTGCATCTATTGCGAATGCGGTTGGACGGACCGTCCCGACAAACCTCTCCGGTTCAACGGCAGAGAGGCGATAGCGTCAGCTCTGGAGGCGCGTCTGCGTGCCATGAGCGAGGCCGGCGAGGAGCTCGACGTCATAACCTTCGCAGGCAACGGCGAGCCTACCATGCATCCGCACTTCGCCGAGATAGTGGACGACACCGTAGCTTTGCGCGACCGCTTCTTCCCTTCGGCAGGGGTAGCCGTACTGAGCAACGCCACCATGATAGGCCGCGATAGCGTCCGCAAGGCACTGGAAAAAGTAGATCGCGCTATACTCAAGATAGACTCGGCCTTTCCCGAGACTATCCGTATAGTAAACGGTCCCCGGTTCGATTATTCGCTCGACAAAGTTATAGAGTGGATGAACCGTTTCGAGGGCGATATAGTGGTGCAGACTATGTTTCTGCGCGGAGAGAAAGACGGCGCGGTCATCGACAACACCACCGACGAGGAGGTGTCGGCGTGGCTCGATGTACTCGACAGAGTAAAGCCCTCGCAGGTCATGATCTACTCAATAGACCGCGACACCCCGTACGACCGTTTGGTCAAGGTGGAGGGCGACGAGCTCGAACGTATAGCGGAAAAGGTACGGGCGAGAGGTTACCGTTGCGATCATACCGTTTAGCGTGCAAGCGGCATTTTAAAAAGATGTCTATTTTCATCTATGACTGTTAAGACTTTTTTCGTATTTTTATATTGCATAATGAGAACTAAAAATGCGTAAACAGATTTTAACGGTTTATAAAATTATAAAACCATGACATACGAAGATTTCAGAGAGAGTGTGAAGCGACTGGATTCGCTGAGGAGTTGTCTTTGACCCCGCTTTCAGACAAAGCGAATACGAACGTTTGACAGCAATGGGCGAGGCTCCCGATTTCTGGGACGATGCCGCCGGCGCCCAAAAGATACTCAAGGAGGCGGCCTCGCATAAGAGTTGGCTCGATATGCTATCCGACCTCGAGAGCAAGATGCGCGAAGCCTCCACGGCTTTCGACTTCATGCGCGAGGGATTGCTGTCGCAGGAAGAGGTCGACGCGGCCGCCGATGCTTTCGTGGCGGCTCTCGGGTCGGCTGAGCTTCGTGCCATGCTTAGCGGCGACGAAGACAGAATGGGTGCCATAATAGAGATAAACTCGGGAGCGGGGGGTACCGAAAGTCTCGACTGGGCCTCCATGCTGTTGCGCATGTACACACGCTATGCCGAGCGCAAGGGGCTCAAATGCCGTGTGCTCGACATACAGGAGGACGGCATAGGGGTCAAGTCGGCCATGATAGAGATAGAGGGCGACTATTCGTTCGGTTATCTGCGTTCCGAGAGCGGAGTGCACCGTCTTGTAAGGCTTTCGCCGTTCGACTCGAGCAACAGACGTCACACCACCTTCGCCTCGGTATTCGTCACCCCGGCGGTGGACGACACTATAGAGATAGAGGTGTCGCCGGCCGATATCAAATGGGACACCTATCGTTCCGGCGGTGCCGGAGGACAGAATGTCAACAAGGTGGAGACGGGGGTACGCCTCTATCACATTTCCACAGGCATAGTGGTGGAGAACACCGAGACCCGTTCCCAACTGATGAACAAAGAGAACGCTATGAGGATACTCAAAAGCAAACTCTACCAGCTCGAACTCGACAAGAAGATGGAGCTGCAACGTCAGCTGGAGGGCAATAAAAAGAAGATAGAGTGGGGCAGCCAGATACGCAGCTACGTGCTTCATCCCTACAAGTTGGTGAAGGATCACCGTACAGGATGCGAATCGTCATCTCCCGACGAGGTGCTCGACGGCGAAATAGACGCTTTTATAGATGCCTATCTTTTATGGGCCAGTGAGATGTGACGATGGATATGATATTCTTCATAAAGGGCGTTATAATGGGTCTGATGGGTTCCATCCCGTTGGGTCCCATAGGGGTGTTATGCATACAGCGTACCCTTTCGGGCAGGTTCCGGTCCGGTTTCGCCTCGGGATTGGGAGCGGCCACCGCAGACACCATTTTCGCTACCGTGGCATTGTTCTTCTACTCTCTGGTGATGTCGTTCATAGAGAGCCGCATGACTCTGCTTACCGTCATAGGCGGTATAATAATAGTGGCCATAGGGGTGTCTCTGTTCGTAAAAAAGACCAAGGTGCATATACGACGTAACCGTGTCGGCGGCAAGAAGATATTCAAGGACTACATATCCACCTTTTTCCTTACGCTCACCAATCCGGCCTACATACTCGTATTCATAGCCCTCTTCTCGTCTATGGGTATAGATCGCGACGGCAACATGTCTGTGGCGGGCGGGGTGTTCACCCTCGCGGGGGTAGCGGCCGGAGCCTGTTCGTGGTGGTTCGTACTTACATTCGCGATAGACAAATTGCGTAGACGCTTTCGCCCGCGGCATCTGGTCATGCTCAATAAGGCTGCCGGCATTCTGATATTCGTTCTGGGCGTTGCAGCCATAATATCCGCCTTTATATCGGGAGGCATCAAATCTATATGACAATGAAAAAGATAATAATAGCCATAGACGGTTACTCGTCGTGCGGCAAGAGCTCTTTCGCCAAGGCCATAGCCGCCAAGCTGGGATATATATTCATCGACACGGGAGCCATGTATCGCGGCGTTACCCTGTGGGCCATACGTCACGGCATGGTCGATGGCCCGAGGGTAGACGAAGCGCGGCTCGCGGAGGCTCTGCCGGCCATAGATATATCGTTCGCCTACAACGAGGAGCGCAAGGCCGGCGACCTGATCCTATGCGGCGAGAACGTAGAGGCGCAGATACGTACCATAGAGGTGAGCGACGCCGTAAGCCGTGTGAGCGCCATACCGGCCGTGAGAGCCCGTATGGTGGCCATGCAGCAGGCGATGGGACGGGACAAAGGCGTGGTGATGGACGGACGCGACATAGGCACCACCGTATTCCCCGATGCAGAGCTCAAGATATTCATGACGGCGAGTGTAGACGTACGCGCCGAAAGACGTTACAAGGAGCTGGCAGCCAAAGGCGAGAATGTCACTCTGGAAGAGGTGCGGCGTAATGTGATGGAACGCGACCGCATTGACGAGACACGCACCGAAAGCCCACTGCGACGCGCAGACGACGCCCTGTTGCTCGACAACAGCTCCATGACGGTGGACGAACAGATGGATTGGGTCGACACCATTCTAAGAGGGATATTGGAATAGCATCGACCCGATCCGTTCGTGCCTCCGGCGCACTTCGCAGTGGGCGGGCCTTCAGCCGGACCGTTTCATGGAGAGCCTTTCAGTCGGACTTACTTTTAAAAGCAAGCCGAAACGATAGGGCACAGACCCCTTTTCTATAGCTGCGTATGCGGTGATACCTAGGACGTTCGGGTGGAAACGTGGTGTTCGTTTGGCGGCATGGGCTATGATAGCTTGAACATATCGTGGAACTCTGTTTATAAAATTTCCGCCCGCCGCGAGGCGCGAGGTAAACTAAAACTTTAAGGAAATACTATGGAGATAGTAATAGACGACCGGTCCGGATTCTGTTTCGGTGTAGTGAGCGCCATACGTAAGGCGGAGGAGGGCCTGTCCGCGGGAGAGCCGGTCTACACGCTCGGAGACATAGTGCATAACAAGATGGAGATGCAACGTCTCGAAAGATGCGGGCTGCGTCGTGCCTCGGAGGACGAGCTCGACGCGTTGGCCGGTTCGCGGGTGCTGATACGCGCGCACGGAGCTCCGCCACGTCTGTTCAGCCGCGCCAAAGAGTCCGGGGTAGAGCTTATAGACGCCACATGCCCCGTGGTAGCCAAATTGCAGGAACTCGTGCGCCACGCATACGACGTAATGGAGCCCAAAGGGGGACAAGTGGTGATACTGGGCAAGAAAGGTCATGCCGAGGTGGTCGGACTCTCGGGCCAGATAAACGACAAAGCCATCGTTATAGAGACGGTCGAAGACTTAATACGCGATGTAGATCCCTCCCGGCCCATATACATGATATCGCAGACGACCAAAAGCCCCGAACTTTTCGCCCGCGTAAGCGACGCCATATACGATATGGTTCCCGGAGGACGCTCTAACGGCGACGTCATAATAAAAGACACAATATGCCGACAGGTCTCGGGCCGCTACGATCATCTCAAAGAATTTGCCGGCCGGTTCGACGCGGTGCTTTTCGTCAGCGGCGCCGAAAGCTCCAACGGCAAGGCCCTCTACGAGATGTGCCGTTCGGTCAACGAAGCAACCTATAAGATAGAATCTGCCGAAGATGTCGATCCGTCATGGTTAGAGGGTGTAGAGAGCGTTGGGATATGCGGCGCCACATCCACGCCCAAATGGCTTATGGAACAGGTGGCAGGATATGTACGCGATCTTGCGTCAGACAGATAGCATCTACAGAAGAGAACCGGACAAACGATTTACGTAATATTCACCGACTTACTGACAGCTACAAACAAAAATCCCGCTTGGCATCCCGAAGAATGAGGGCCGGGCAGGCTGCACTTCGCCTCGGGCAGAAACTCCCCCCGACGGAGGCCCGCCAGTGAATGTAGTTAAACTATAAATGTTACTCGCTAAAGGTGCATAATAGCATCTTTCAGTACTTCCCACCGGTACGGTCCCCTATTTTGATGACGTGCATGCAGGGAATATAAAAACAAGCCTCTTTAACACCCCCTCCCCCCCGCCGCGAGGCGCAGGTCACGACATTATTCGCCTACAGACTTTTATCGTACGGCAATAATTATAAACAGGGAGTATTATGCCTTTACGGTTATGATCCCTCTCAATAGAAAGAGGTGTTTTATGGATTTGGCGGAGATGGCCTGACTGTCGTATTTTACCCTGTTGGCAGGGACGAGCATCAGTTTACCGGTCTCCTCCACCGGGTGTATCTCGCGCAACAGTATGTTCCTGTCAGTTACGACCAGATATCGCTCTCCGTACGATATGTATTGGGTATCGACCTGTTTTAGAAGAATTATAGCGCCCGGGTCTATATCCGGCGTCATGGAGTCGCCGCTCATGGTCAATCCGAGGTCGCAGTCGCAGATGATAGGCAGTTTGATATAGGATTGGGGAGTCATCTCGCGGAAACCGGTTATTATCTCCTCCATGTCTCCGGAATAGAAAGGAATACCCTCTTTGGCCTCCTCGTAACATACCGGCTCGGCGTTGAACATGTAACCCTCGCCGGAGAGTATCCATCTACGGTCTATCTCGGGGAAGAATTTTATGATTCTGTCGGCTAATTCGGAACTTATGCCATTGCGGCCGCGCTTGATCTGGTAAAGGTTTTCCGAACGGTTGAGCCCTATGCGCATAGCAAAGGAATGGGTGGAGAGTCCCGCCCATTTGATTATCTCTTCCAGTCGGCTCCAATTATCCATTCGGGGTCTTCTTTTAACTCCGCAAAATTAAAAAATGTTTCGCAATATATATTTATTGACAGATAAAAATTGTGGTTTAGCGACTATATATAACGGAATATTCTATGTTTTATTTTGTTGTTAACAATTTTAGACCGGCGAAATTATATTCGGACCAACAGAAGATTCCCGTACAAAACAGAACAACCGCCCACATCGTATTGCGAACGGTTGTTTTGGTTGACCCATCAAGACTCGAACTTGAAACGACAGAACCAAAATCTGCTGTGTTACCATTACACCATGGGTCAATGGAACGGGGCAAAGATAATAATATTTCCCGACAATCAAAAATCGCCTGTTCAACTTTCCTTCAATGCAGACTCAACAAGCAAGTGCAAAATTATGATAATAACTCAAAGAATATCT
>CAJURV010000048.1 GCA_910588925.1 uncultured Rikenellaceae bacterium | reverse complement strand
ACGGATACGACGCCGGAAAACATCCGGCAAAAATCTCTTTATATCAGATAAAGAGCAAAACAGGAACATTCCCGACCGATATACCGGCCCGACGGAACCTCCCGTAAACATCAAATCGACCAAACGATATTCGTTTTTACCATAGTCGCAATTAAACCGTCCGACTTTCCCGCTTCAGTTTACGTATTCGTCAATACCTGCACTAAAACGTTTAAGCCCGAAACGCCCTCTAACCGATTAACGACTTAAAAAGAGCATTTCGAATTGTTTCTCATAACGCAAATTAACACTATTGTTTTATTATATCCAAATAATTTATCACAATTTTGCGTAAAGAAGTGAAATTTTATCAATTCATCTTCGTTATCGTATTCGTAAGGATTGTAAATGGGGCGATTACTATTTTTTTATTACTTTTGCATAGGATAACCGGGGGCGGGACATCTAAAAACGTGCACACGAAAACATCCGCCACGAAGACGGGTTATCCCGATACAAACCACTGAACGATGGCGGAACAACACAAGATAAACATACGTAACAAGAGGGCCACTTTCGACTACGAGATAGTAGAGACCTTCACTGCGGGCATAGTACTCACCGGCACGGAGATAAAATCGTTACGCGCCTCGAAAGCCTCGCTGACAGACTGTTACTGCTATATGCACCGGGGCGAATTATTCGTAAAAGGCATGAACATAGCCGAATACGAATGGGGCACCTACAACAACCACACCCCCAAGCGCGACCGTAAACTGCTTTTGCAGAGACGCGAACTCGGCAAAATAGAGCGTATGCTGCAAGACAAGGGGCTGACAGTGGTCGGCATTCGTCTGTTCATCAACGGCAAGGGACTGGCAAAACTCGACATAGGCGTGGCGCGTGGACGCAAAAAATACGACAAACGCGACTATATAAAGGAGAAAGACGCCAAGCGCGAAATGGACAGGGCGATGAAGAGATAACCTCCGCGCCGTAAAGCGAAACTGTCGGACACATAAAACATTTGCCGAAAACAGATATGATGAGAACACTTCTTAAGATAGCCGTATCGGCGGCGATAGTATCGGGATGCGCCGGAGAGCCCGAGGCGACACGCCACGAGATAAACGGACTGGCGCAAGGCACCACCTATCACATAGTCTACAACCACCCCGAGCCTATAGTGAGCGTATATCACACCGACTCCATACTCGGAGTGTTCGACAAATCGTGCTCGCTATGGGACTCCACCTCGCTGATATCCCGCATAAACCGCAACGAGACCGACACCGTAGACCGCAACATAAAGGAGTGTCTGGAACTGGCATTGCGTCTTTCGCGCGAGAGTGACGGACTCTACGACGTTACGGTGGCGCCTCTGACCGAGGCTTACGGCTTCGGGTCCGGCACACGCGCTACGGAGCCCGACATAGACTCGCTCATGCAACTGGTAGGCTACGAGAAGATCAACCTCGCCGGACGCATAATAACCAAAAGCGACCCGCGAGTGAGGATAGATCTCAACTCCATAGCGCAGGGCTACAGCGCCGACGTACTGGCACGTTACTTGGAGAAGCGGGGAATAGAGGACTACCTCGTAGAGGTGGGCGGAGAGATAATATGCAGCGCCTCCAACGACGGCAAGCCGTGGCGCGTGGGTATAGACCGCCCCGTAGAGGGCAACTATTCGCCGGGAGCCGACCTGCAGGTGATACTCACACTGTCGTCCGAAGGGCTCGCAACCTCGGGCAACTACCGCAAGTTCTACACCGACGAGAAAGGACGCCCCGTGCACCACTCCATAGACCCCAGAACGGGCAAAAGCACCGTCAACGAAATGTTGTCGGCGACGGTAGTGGCTCCCAGCGCGATAGAGGCGGACGCTTACGCCACCCTCATGATGATATCGGGGTTGGAAGGCAGTCGCAGGATACTCGACCGCAACAGGAAGCTCGCCGCCTACATAGTCTACGCCGCCGAAGACGGAACTATGAAGGTGTTCGTGAGCGACAACATGAAAAAACGCATCGAAGACCGATGACAAAAAGAGTATGTTTCATATATAACCCCATGTCGGGAGAGAAGAGGGCCCGTACCCATCTGGACTACATAATAAAGTGTTACCAGAACAACGGGTATGCGGTGGAGCCTTTCAGGATAGGCCGCTTACAGGATATGGGGCAGGCCATAAGACGCGTCACGCCCGACTACGACCGCATACTGGTGGCAGGCGGCGACGGCACCGTCAATACAGTGGTCAACCAAATGAAACTATACGGCATAGACATACCCTTAGCGGTGCTCCCCACAGGCACGGCCAACGATTTCGCCGGACTGCTCGGATACTCCAACAACCTGAAAACAGCCATCAAACAGAGCGCGACGGGAACGGTAGCCACAGTAGACCTCGGCAAATGCGGCGACAGCTACTTCGTCAACGTACTCAGCGGCGGCCTCTTCACCGACATATCGCAGAAAACCCCCACCGTACTGAAAAACACGTTCGGAAAGCTGGCCTATTACATGACCTCATACATCAACTCCATACAGGAGTTGCCGAAGTTCAGATCAATGCACATATCCATAGATGCGGAGGAGACCCGTTTCGACGGCATGTCGGTGGTATTCTTCGTATTCAACGGACGCACGGCCGGTAACATGAAGCTGGCCTACCGGTCCGACATATGCGACGGACTCCTGGACGTGATCGTCGTAAAAGGCGACAACATCGGCGACACCATAAGAACCGTGTTCCACTTTCTGTCGCAACAGATCACCGACATCAACTCCGACTATCCCAAAGGCGTGCTCTACTTCAAGACCCGAAAACTCACAATCTCGGGCAAAGAACCCATAACGGTGGACATAGACGGCGAAAACGGCCCCGCAACCCCGGTCGACATATCGTGCATACCGGACGGGCTCAAGGTGATAGTGCCCACCGATAACATCGAAACACAGCACGTTCCCGACAGATAAGGACACTATTTAAACGCTCCTAATAACTACACATACAGCGACCCGAGGCACGACACAGGCCGCTCTTCGCGGTGGGCAAAGACTCCCTCCCCTCCAACAGTAGTTTATGTAATAAAATATGTGAGTTCGGGATAAAAGATATTTTGTACTGTAATCAAATATTGTATTCTCCGGCCCGAGCCAAGCGAGGGCTATAGAACACATTCCGCCGTTAAATCCCGAGGCACGAGGGATGAGCGGGCCGGAGCCTCCCCCCGGAGGCCCGCTTGCACGAACGGTTATTTATTGGATATTTAGCTTACTTTGTACGTAACCACTCTCTCAAATGCCACGCCTAAGCGCCCCCGCAGGCTCCGACCCTATGATGCCGGGCAAAGCACAACTAAAAGCACTTTCACCATGCGGCATAATAAATAAGGAATTGTGTTAAGCCAACACGAACCCACAAACGCCTTGCCATCCGGTCATTAACTAAGCAATAAAGCATCCCGAAAAAGCATATAATCGCACACATCTTATCACATCATCAAGGCGCGTAATGCAAAAACGACCAAAGGCATGGTTTGCCAAAAAAAGAACCTCCACGAAACACCTGCCATGCACCAATCATCCGCCCTAACCTCGCATGTATCAAAAAAATGTATATATTTGCCGTTATGAAAAACGTCTGTCTCATAATGGCGTCGGCATTATGCCTGTCGCTATGCACGGCCTCTTACGCCGGAGAACACTCCGCTTCCGTCGAAGAAAAGCGCGACACCGCTAACGTGACCGAGCGACACAAACGTCCACGAGCCACCGGGGCCTACGACCTTACAGGCGTCAAACCCTATCCGTTCGACTCACTCACATTAAGACAACAGAAAGCCTACCTGCGTCAGCAACACCGCGACTCGGTCAGAGCGAACAAAAATTTCTGGATATCGCCTTTCGGCGGACCGTCGTACACCCCCGAGGCGTCGGTGGGTATAGGCGGCGCGGTGCTCGCCTCGTTCAGGGTCAACAAAAACGACACCGTATCGGCGCGCTCTTTTCTGCCGGTAGGGATAAACATATCCATAAACGGTACCATAGTGGTTGCCGGCGCCGGTACATTCTTCTTCAACGGCAACAAATTCCGCATATACTCCAACTACGGTTACCGCAACGAGCCGAGCAACTATTACGGCAAGGGCATGTCTACCATAGAGAGCAGAGTACGTAGCGATTCCACCACCGGCTTCCACAAAGAGAGCGTGGTTTTCAACCCTCGTTTCGTATGGGAGGTCAAACCCCACTTCTACGCGGGCGGCATTATCGACATAAACTATTCTCGTTCGTGGAAGATAAATCCGGTCATGGCCGCCGACCCCTATAAGATGCGTTTCAAAAACAAATACGTCAACGTGGGCTTGGGCGGTATTTTGCAATACGACACCCGCGACGACGTAGCCACTCCCAACAAGGGGCTGTTCCTCAGCGGGTCCGGCAAGTTCTACGGCAAATATTTCGGAGGGGCCTATAATTACCAGATCATGGAGCTGGAGTACCGCCAGTTCCAACCCCTGTGGCGACGTGCCATATTGGCATGGATAGTAAAGACGCAGATAGGCTTCAACGACATACCTTTCACCGAATTGCCGTCGTTCGGCTCTCCGTTCGATCTGCGCGGATATCTGCTGGGCCAGTACCGCGACCGTTCCATGGCCTACTCCGTAGTGGAATACCGGCACATGTTCGGTACCATGTCCGACTACCGCCGGGGCAGTTTCCTCTCGAAACTGGGTGTGGTAGGATGGGTCGGAACCGGCACCATAGGCGACAATCCTTCGGAGTGGACGCGCTGGAAGCTCAACTACGGCATAGGCTTGCGCGTACAGATGCAACCACGCAAGAATTTCCGCTTCGACATAGGCAAAGCGCACGGCACCAAAGGAGTGCAATTCTACCTCAATATGACGGAGGCATTCTGACGTTAAATCGATTAAAACGATAACAATGGAATCATTAAGAGAGATATACCGAATAGGCAACGGCCCGTCGAGCAGCCATACGATGGGCCCCCGCAAGGCAGCGGAACTATTTATAGGACGCGCCCCCGAAGCAGACAGATTCGTAGTGACACTCTACGGCAGTTTGGCTGCCACCGGCAAAGGACACCTTACCGACAAGGCCATAGAAGACGTACTTACGCAACGCGGAGATGTGGAGATAGTATGGATGCCGGACGAATTCCTCCCGTTCCACCCCAACGGCATGCGCTTCGAAGGTTACAAGGGCGATGTCAGGATAGACGACTGGACCGTATTCAGCGTGGGAGGCGGCAAGCTCGCCGAGGAGAACGCCGACGCCTTGCCTGTGGAACACGTGTACGACATGTCTACCATAGCCGACATACAGAGATGGTGCATAGATAACGGTTGCACCTATTGGGAGTACGTGGAACGATGCGAGGGCAAACAGATATGGGACTACCTAGAGGAGGTATGGTCGGTGATGAAAGCGGCCATAGAGCGTGGCCTCGAGGCTGAAGGAGCGTTGCCCGGAGGCTTGGGTGTGCGTCGTAAGGCAGCCGCATACTACATAAAAGCACGCGGGTATGTCGACACCATGAGAAACCGAGGATTGCTCTACTCATACGCTTTAGCCACCTCGGAAGAGAACGCCGCCGGCGGTGTCATTGTGACGGCCCCAACATGCGGCTCGTGCGGTGTGATCCCCGCCGTATTATATCACCTTAACACCACTCGCGACTTCAGCGACATGCGCATATTGCGTGCATTAGCCACCGCAGGGTTGTTCGGCAACGTTGTCAAGACCAACGCATCCATATCCGGCGCCGAGGTAGGCTGTCAGGGCGAAGTGGGCGTAGCGTGCGCCATGGCTTCGGCCGCATCGTGCCAACTATTCGGCGGAACCCCGTCGCAGATAGAATATGCCGCAGAGATGGGGCTCGAGCATCACCTCGGCCTCACGTGCGACCCGGTATGCGGCCTCGTGCAGATACCCTGCATCGAGCGTAACGCCTATGCCGCCGCCCGTGCCCTCGACTCCAACATATTCGCCACCTTTTCCGACGGTAATCACTCGGTCAGCTTCGACAGAGTGGTAGAGGTGATGAAACAGACAGGCCACGACCTGCCCTCCTTATACAAGGAGACGAGCCGCGGCGGATTGGCTAAATTCTGATTATTCGTATTATACATAAAAAGAGGCAACCGCCGTTGTAGCGACGGTTGCTCTGAAAGGGGGTCTGTCACTCCGTCCTTTCTTTTTCCGGAAATTATATGCAATAGGAATATGGTATAAAATATTATATTGTTCTTTTATACGGAGGCCGGGTAATTCCGACTGTCCGTTTGAACATGAATTTTGCATAAACTATGCCAAAATATCGGGAGAGTCAATGACTCTCCTTTTTTATCGCGGTCTTTTGACAAAGTACGACGGAGTCCTACTCAATTATAGTGTTTTCGGTGAAAACGCACGGCGTCATAAGGGACGGAACTTACATGGGCCTTTAAAAGCACACCTACGTATGCTCCGATTTATCAGAGATCTCCTTTTTTTCACCCGATCATAATAAAAACAACCGACAAACAAAGTCAATCCGAAATGGGTCCTCTCCCCCTTAAATGGAATTAAAATCGTACATTTGTGCGAACAACATTCCCAACAAAGAACAACAACCGGATGAAAAAGGTAATTTTCGTAACCAACAACCCCAATAAACTCCGCGAAGTACGCCAAATGACAAACGGCATCGATCTCGTCTCATTAGCCGATTGCGGCATCACGGAGGATATCCCCGAGACCTCGGAAACTATCGAGGGTAACTCGCTCCAAAAGGCTCACTACGTCTACGACCGGCTGTCTACGGACTGCTTCGCAGACGACACCGGCCTGGAGGTGGAGGCTCTCGGAGGCGAACCCGGGGTACGTTCGGCACGTTACGCCGGTGAGAGCAAATGCAGCGAAGACAATATAACGCTCCTGCTCGAAAAACTCGAAGGATGCGACAACCGTCGTGCCCGTTTCCGTACGGTCATAGCCCTGATATGGGAGGGCAGGGAACATCTGTTCGAGGGAATAGTAGAGGGCACCATCACCCGTGAGAGACACGGAGACGGTGGCTTCGGTTACGACGCCGTATTCATGCCCGACGGCTACGACATCACCTTTGCCCAGATGGATGCGGCGAGTAAAAACGCCATCTCGCACCGCGGCCGTGCCATCGCCAAATTAGTGGATTTCCTCGGAAAGAACTGACAGTCTGACAATAACGAGCGCAAAAGCGAATGACCCGTAAAAGTGACATAGCATTGGAACTGCTCGCTCCGGCGCGCGACTATCGCCACGGCAAGACTGCCATAGACTCCGGGGCCGACGCCGTATATATAGGTGCGCCCGCATTCGGGGCACGAGCAGCCGCCTCGGCATCGCTCGACGAGATAGCCGGACTGTGTCGTTATGCCCACATCTTCGGCGCCCGCGTACATGTGGCTATGAACACCTTGCTCTATGACGACGAGCTGAAGCGCGCCGAGAGCATGGCCCATGAGCTGTGGGATGCCGGAGCCGACGCCCTGATAATACAAGACATGGCCTTTGCCATGATGAACCTGCCGCCCATAGAGCTACATGCCTCGACACAGACGGCGGCGCTCACACCCGACAGGGTACGGTTCTTAGAAAAGGCAGGCTTCTCACGCGTGATATTGGAACGCGGATTGTCATTGGAGGAGATAAAATCCATAAGAGCCGCCACATCGGTAGACTTGGAGTGCTTCGTGCACGGAGCTATCTGCGTGTGTCACAGCGGACAGTGCTACATGAGCCACATAGTGAGCGGACGTAGCGGCAACAGGGGCGAATGTTCGCAACCGTGCCGTTCCACTTTCGACCTCACTGACGACAAAGGAGACGTGATAGAACGCGGACGCCACCTGCTATCTGTGGCCGATCTGTCGTTGGACGACAACCTCGGGGAACTCATAGATACGGGTATCACCTCTTTCAAGATAGAGGGCAGGCTCAAAGACGAATCGTACGTCAAAAACAGCGTAGTACACCTCTCGCGCAGGCTCGACAAGGCCATCTCACAGCGACACGGCTACATCCGTAGCTCCTACGGACGCACCCGTGCCGACTTCGATCCGGACCCCACACGTACGTTCTCGCGAGGATTCACCGACTACTATCTCCACGACACCGCCAATAAAGTGGCTACCATGTCTACCGCCAAAGCCACCGGACGTCTCATCGGTAGTGTCGCCACAGTGGGAGGCTCTTTCTTTACGCTCAGGGGGACACCCGAAAAGCTCACTCCGGGCGACGGTCTCTGCATAGTAACACCCGACGGAAACGTAACAGGTGCCGGCGTCAACCGTTATGACAGCGGCAAAATATACGTAAGATCGCTCGACGGAATCACCCCGGGAGCCTCGGTCTACCGTAACTTCGACAAAGCCTTCATCGACAGGCTCAAGGCCGTCGTTCCGTCGCGCACCCTACCCGTCGCAATAAAAGTATCGTTCTTGGGCGACAAGCTCACGGCGTATGCAGAGACGGTCGGTACACGTATAACCTTAGAGCAGGAGGCGTCATACCCCGAGGCCGACAATAGCGAAAGAGCCGAGACCGTATTCTCAACGCAGATGAGAAAGAGCGGAGGCTCTGTCTTCGAGATAACCGACATATCGGTAGAGGGCACCGTGCCATTCATGCCCGTATCGGCTATAAACGCGTTAAGGCGAGATCTTCTCGATATGCTGCTCAAGGAGCGCACGGCATGTTACCGCCGTCCGGCAGGCATACCGCTCACCCCCGTAGCCGGCGGCGACAAAGCCGACTACCGGTTCAACGTCGTCAACGCATGGAGCCGGCGTTTCTACGAGCTGTGCGGTTTCACGGATATAGAACAGGGAGTGGAGCTACGAGACGATTTTATCGGCATAGAGGCCATGCGTACCCGTTATTGCATACGTCGCGAGCTGGGTATGTGCATCAAAGAGAGCGGACGCGGCGGAAAGCTCTATCTCGAAAACAACGGCAACCGTTTCGCCCTCGACTTCGATTGCACGCATTGCATGATGAGCGTGACATACGCCGGACGATACAAAGAGGCCCGCACCGGAGAGAGCGCTACCGAAAAACCCCGACGCGAAGATCTCCGTCCGAACAAGACCGAACAAGACAGACATCGCCATAAAACCGCACGACGCCGGTAACGGCATGGCTATAACATACAGAAAAAAATGGCAATGGATACTATACCATCTCCCATACTCTCACCCGCCGACCTCGACGACTATCAGCTCATAGACACCGGCGGCTACGAGAAACTCGAACGTTTCGGCCGTTACGTGCTATCGCGTCCCGAGCCACAGGCTATATGGGCCAAGAGCCTCTCCGACAGGCAATGGCGCGACATGGCCGATGCACGTTTCGAACGCGACCGCGGCAGTGATGAGCGCGGACGTTGGATCACACGCGAAGGCATGGCCGACCGTTGGCACATGGATTACTCGTACGGCAATATGGATATGAAGCTACGTCTGGCCCTCACATCGTTCAAGCATGTAGGGGTCTTTCCCGAGCAATCGGCAAACTGGCGACATATATACGACGAGGTGTCTGCCCGCATGTCGCACGGCGTACCCTCCGTACTCAACCTCTTCGCATACACCGGCGGCGCCTCTCTGGCGGCATGTGCGGCGGGAGCCAAGGTGACCCACGTCGACTCGGTGAAGCAGGTAGTGACATGGGCACGCGAGAACATGGAGACATCCGGACTCGACGGCATACGCTGGATAGTTGAGGACGCTCGCAAGTTCGTCAGCAAAGAGGTGCGCCGCGGCCGCACATACGACGGCATAATACTCGACCCGCCCGCCTACGGCCGCGGCGCCGAGGGCGAAAAATGGGTGCTCGAACAAGACCTCTACCCCCTGATGACAGAATGCAGGCAACTGTTGGCCGACAACGGTTTCATGATATTAAACCTATACTCGATGGGCTTCTCCTCACTACTGGCCCACAGCCTGCTACGTCAACTCTTCCCCAAAGCCGCCATAGACCACGGAGAACTATACCTGACCGACAACTACGGCAAATCGCTGCCGTTAAGCACCTTTGCAAGGTTCTCTATGAGATGATTTCTTGACGAACCATCTCATCAAAGGTACTTATAAACAATAACGTGTGTCTTCCGGCTGGGCTTAGCTCCATGTCAGGGATGCGCTTTTGCCGGGAGGCACACAAAAACGACATAGGATAGTTTCGTAATATTTAGCACCAACTTCCCCGTCGGAAAATATTGCATAACATATAAAAAAAGCCGGAGGGTTTCCTCCGGCTTTTTTATCTACACCAACGGATGTCCCGTCATGTCTTTCGGTTGGGGTATGCCCATTATTTTCAGTACTGTGGGTGCTACGTCGGCGAGTACTCCGCTCTCCACGTGTTTAATGGTATCGGATACCACTATGAACGGTACGGGGTTGAGCGAGTGTGCCGTGTTGGGCGAGCCGTCGGGGTTGACGGCGTAGTCGGCGTTACCGTGGTCGGCCGTTATCAGAACGGTGTAGCCCATGGGGACGGCTGCTTCGACCACTTCGCGCGCGCATTCGTTGACGGTGCGTACGGCCTCCTCAATGGCGCTGTATACTCCTGTGTGGCCTACCATGTCGCCGTTTGCGAAGTTGACACATATAAAGCTGTTTTCGCCTTTCTTTATCTCGGCTACGAGGGCGTCTTTCACCTCACGTGCGCTCATCTCGGGTTTAAGATCGTAAGTGGCTACCTTGGGCGAGGGTATCAGTATGCGGTTCTCTCCCTCGTACGGCTCTTCGCGTCCGCCGTTGAAGAAGAATGTGACATGGGCATATTTCTCTGTCTCTGCTATGTGCAACTGTTTTAGTCCCTGCTTCGATATGACTTCGCCGAGAGTGTTCTCGATGTTGTCTTTGCCGTATACTACGGTGACGTTGCGGAAAGCTTCGTCGTAGGGGGTCATTGTAAGGTAATGTATGCCGGGTATCACGCTCATGCCTTGTTCCGGCATGTTGTCTTCGGCCAACACCATTGTTATCTCACGGCCACGGTCTGAGCGGAAGTTGATGCAGAAGACCACGTCGCCCTCCGATATGACACCCACGGGCTTGTCGGCACCGTCTACGCACACTATGGGTTTCACGAATTCGTCGGTGACACCCTCGTCATACGATTTCTGCATGGCGGCTACCGGGTCTGCGGTGTGTTCGCCTATGCCTTTTACGAGCAGATCGTAAGCCATCTTCACGCGATCCCACCGTTTATCGCGGTCCATTGCATAGTAACGTCCTATGATCGAAGCTATCTTGCAATGGGTGCCGGCGATATGGTCCTGTAGTCCGGCTATGTAACCCTTGCCGCTCTTGGGGTCGGTGTCGCGACCGTCGGTGAATGCGTGTACGAACACCTTGTCGAGTCCGTATGCTTCGGCCACGTCGCAGAGCTTGTATACATGCTTGTCGAGCGAGTGTACGCCGCCGTCAGAGAGCAAACCTATGAAATGTACCGCCTTACCGTTGTCCTTGGCGTAACGGAAAGCCTCTTTTATTGCGGGGTTTTCGGCTATGGAGCCGTCGGCGCACGCCTTGTTGATCTTGACAAGGTCTTGATATACCACGCGTCCGGCGCCGAGGTTGAGGTGACCTACCTCCGAGTTACCCATCTGTCCGTCGGGCAAACCTACGTTCTCGCCGCAGGTGAGCAACTGCGATGTGGGATACTTCTTTTTGAGCGACTCGATGTATTCGGCGTGAGAGTTGAAGATGGCGTCGCTGGATGTGTGATCGCCGTTGCCGTAACCGTCGAGAATCATTAAAATTACTTTGTCCATTATAATGTGGTTTTTAGTGATCGTTATATTTAAAACGTCTGTTTTGTCGAATTAATATCGTGCCGTGCATGCGTGCAAAAACAGTGCTAATGTCTATCCGTTAGCCATACGTCCATTCTGCCGGCGGATGTCAGCTCCCTCTGTCCGACGAACAGGCCGTCGAGAGGCTTGCCTCCTACCGTCACGCGTTTTACGTATATGTCGTCCGGGCCACCTTTGTGTGTCTCTATGACCAGTTCGTCGTTATCGTAATAACGTCGGTCGAGCTTTATCGCTATCTTGTCGAACACGGGCGACGATACTACGAAGTAGGGGTTCCCGGGCAGGGCGGGATATAGCCCCATCATGGAGAATACGAGCCATGCCGACATGGTACCGGCGTCGTCATTGCCGGGGAGTCCTCCGGGGGTGTCGGAGTAGTGCTCGCGTATAAGCCGTCGTACCCTCTGTTGCGTGCGCCAGCCGTTGCCATCTATGTAGGAGTAATAGTAGGGATACCCCATGTCCGGCTCGTTGCTCATGTCGAAGTGTCCCTCGTCGAAGCATCTGTCGAGCATCTCTACGAAACGGTCGCCGCCGCCCATCAGCTCTGCGAGTCCTTTTATGTCGTAGGGCACGTAGAACGAGTAGTTCCATGAACACCCCTCGTGGAAACCGTTCACCGGCTCGAAGTTTTTCCCCTCCTCCGGCTCGAATCCCTCCATGTAACTGCCGTCGGGTTTCACCGGCCGCAACAGGCGATGTTCTTTGTCGAAGTACTTTCGGTACCCGGCCACCCGTTCGGTGAGTTCGTCGTAATCGTCGCGGTGTCCGAGCGAGAGGGCCATGCGTGAGAGCGCATAGTCCGCCACGTAGTATTCGAGCGCCTGCGATACGGAACTGTCGTACTCCTTGAGATATGGCACGTAGCCGTGTTCCATATAAAAATCGTTGTCGGGGCGCACCCTGTTTCCGGCTCCCGACGCGAAAGCGTTATGGCGCATCGCCTCGTACAGCTCCTCGGCGGGAACGCTCTTTACCGCACCGCGCATGTAGAGGTCGGCGAGGTATGGCACTGCGGGGTCGCCCTCCATTACCATGAACTCTCCCGATGCTATCTCGAATTTGGGCAGGTTGCCGCTCTGCCGGTACATATCCATAAGCGAGGCGGCCATATCGTCGCCGCGTTGCGGATCTATCAGCGACATGAGCGCCGCGTTTATACGATATACATCCCAGCCCGAGAACATGGTCAGACGGTCGCGACTGCCGCTGTCCGCCTTTTTGCGATAGACCATCGAGGGGTACTGGCCGTTTACGTCGTTCAGTATGTTGGGGTGTATGTAGGTGTGGTAAAGGGCTGAGTAGAATATAACTTTGTCGTCGCGGGTGCCGCCCTCTACTGTTATGCGGCCCAATGCGTCGTTCCACTTGTCGCGAGCCTGAGAGCGCAGTTCGTCGAACGAGCGGCCGTTCTGTTCGCAGTAGAGGTTCTCGCGGGCGTTCTCTATGCTTACGTACGATATGCCTACGCTGACCTCCACCTGTTCGTCCTGTTCAGTGTCGAAGGTGAAGACGGCGCCTATGTCGTCTCCGGCCATCTCTCCGGAGTAGAGACTGTATATCTTATATTTGTCGCTGTACGGTTCCCACTCATGGCGTATGCCTTTCAGCCGGTCGAGCCTCTTCCAGTAGCGGATCTCGGCCGGTCTGCTCAACCGCACTACGAAGTAGACCGGCACTACCGATTGAGGCTCGTTGTAACAGAAGCCTCCCATGATGCGGAACCCCTCTATCTCGCGCCCGGAGACTATGCGAACCATGCCTCCCGATTCGTTGGTGAGCCCCAACCCTATGTTGAAGAGTATGTTGGAGGTGCCGGCCGGATAGGTGTAACGCGAGCGTGTGGTCCGTTCGGTGGCCGTCATTTCCGCCAAGACGCCGTAACGGTCTACTGTGGCTGAATAGTAGCCGGCTTCGGCCCTCTGGTCGGAGAGCTCCGAGCAATATTCCGACGCTTCGACGATAGCCTCTCCCGTGGTAGGCATCAGGAGCAACGATCCGAAATCGGGACATCCTACTCCGCTGAGATTTACGTTGGTGAAGCCTGCGACGTATCTGTTCTCGTAGACGTAAGGAGTGGAGCACCATCCGGCATCGGTGTGTATCTTGTGTCCGGGCATGTCGAAGGTGTTGTACGGAGCCATCGACGCCATGCCCATAGGTACCGACGGCCCCGGTAAGGTAGCTCCGTAGTTGGAGGTGCCTATGAACGGGTTGACGTAGTCCGCCGCCGATTGCGCCCAGGAGGTCGCAGCCGCTATAAACGATATGAATGACAATATTTCGCGCTTCATCGGCTGAGTCGTTTCGGCATCGACCGGTGGCGATGCACTGCAAAGATACGAATAAGCCGAATACAAAAGCAAACTCGTTTGGTTTTGTTGAGGCGCAGTATCTAAGACGAAGTCAAAGATAGCAATAAGCCGAATACAAAAGCAAACTCGTTTGGTTTTGTTGAGGCGGAGTATCTAAGACCAGGTCAAAGATATTAAAATGTATGATATGTGCAGGACGGTGTTTTGAAACGGGATAAAAATAGTACCTTTGTTTGTCGGCTCAGATGCGACGACCCATACTATGAATGTGAGAATATCCGACGGATGGAAACGCCTCTTGGGCGAGGAGTTCGAACAGCCCTATTTCGCCGAACTCGCCGAGTTCGTGAGGAGCGAATACTGCGGCGGTGTCATCTATCCGCCTGCGGCCAACATATTTAGGGCTTTCGATAAATGCGATCCGGAAGCCGTAAAGGTGGTGATAATAGGTCAGGACCCGTATCACGGCCCGAGACAGGCCAACGGTTTATGTTTCTCCGTGTCGGACGGAGTGCCGTTCCCGCCGTCGCTGATGAACATATTCAAGGAGATAGAAGACGAGTTCGGTACTCCGCGGCCATCTACAGGTAATCTCGACAGATGGGCCGATCAGGGCGTGTTGCTTCTCAATTCGGTGCTTACGGTGCGTGCGTCGTCTCCAGCCTCTCATTCGGGGCACGGCTGGGAGCGTTTCACCGATGCCGTGGTCAGCCGTCTGAATGCCGAACGTGCCGGAGTGGTATATATGCTTTGGGGTTCGTATGCCAGACGCAAAGGCGCGGTGATCGACCGTAGCCGGAATCTTGTGCTCGAGTGTGCTCATCCGTCGCCGTTGTCTGCTCATAGCGGTTTTTTCGGTTGCGGCCATTTCAGAAAGGCGAATGATTATCTCGTAGCGGCCGGGAACGAGGGTATTAATTGGTGAGTATAGGGGGATTGTTTCGGTATTCGGATTTGCTTTTGCTTGACGGTTGCGCATTAGCCGAACTTTTCGCCCGGATAGCGGCACTCGCTCCGCTCGTGCCACAGGCAAGTATTCATTATGAAAAGGTCTTTTTTTTGCGGTAAGTTGACTGTTTGCATGTGGTTGGGGCGATTCACAGGGACGGAGCCTGCGGGGGACCGCTTAAGCGGGACATTCAAGAAAGTGACTTTATATACAGATAGGCGGGAAATATTGTAACAACCAACCGAGTAAGCGGGCCTCCGTTGGGGGAGGCTCCGTCCCGCTCATCCCTCGTTCCTCGGGATTTAACGGCGGAATTTGTGTTTGATGCCTCTCGCTTCGCTCGTGGCTCTTTCTATTGTAATACGCCTTGCGGCGTTTTGGTCAGTCGTTATTGGGCGACGTTCTGTGCCTTGTCTTTTGCGGTTGTGTTTAGTGTAGTTGGAAGTTAATATCGTTTCCGCTTTCATCTCGTTTGTTTTTGTTGGGTACGTTTTTGTATTGCTCATGCGGGTGCATCCCCTTCGGGGACGCGTTAGGGATTTTATAGGTCCGTGCGTACGCGAGCGAAGTTTTCGTGATATGCGGTTATGCACTCGATCTCTGAACGCATGAATTATCGGTTTGTGTGCGCGGGTGTCTGTTGCAGTGGGGCTGTTTCCGTCGCTTTTTAGCCACAAAAATCGGGGGCACAGCCCCTTTCGATGCTTTCTGTTCAGGGAAGTTACCGACCTTGATGCTAACAATATCCGCTCCGGAGGCGCACGACCGCGATCGACGATTTTTGAGGTCTAAAAACCTTCGG
>CAJURV010000047.1 GCA_910588925.1 uncultured Rikenellaceae bacterium | reverse complement strand
ACTGCACTGTAATTTGTATGCTGTTTTTGCAGTTCGGTTTTGAAATTACATTTTACAGGTGGTTGATAATGTTATAGTTAGAGATAATATCGAAATTAAATCGCCAAAAGTTTGCATTTTCGGACTATTTTGCTTATATTTAGAAACTTTAACTTGTAAAGTACATCAATTTCATAACATCAAAAAAAAGATAGATTATGAAGAAATACCTCCCCAACGAGATCAAGAACATCGTATTGCTCGGCGCTTCCGGCTCCGGTAAAACCACCCTTGCAGAGGCTATGGCTTTCGAGGGTAAAGTGATAGATCGCCGCGGCTCTATAGAGGCCGATTCGACTCTCTCGGACCATACCGATATAGAGCACAACTACAAGCGGAGCATCTATCCTTCGCAGATGTTCGCCGAATTCAACGGCTATAAGCTCAACATTATAGATCCTCCCGGGTCGGACGACTTCTGCGGCGGTCTGTTCTCCGCTTTCAAGATAGCCGACGTGGGCATACTCGTCATAAATGCGGAGGAGGGTTTCGAGGCGGGCACAGAGATACAGGCCCGTTACGCCCGCAAGTACGAGAAGCCCATAATATTTTTCGTCAACAAGCTCGACAGCGAGAAAGCCTCGTGGGAGACGGCGTTGGAGTCTATGGAGCATAACTCGCAGGTGAAGCCGGTGGTGGTGCAGTATCCTCTGAATCCGGGCGTGGGGTTCAACGCTTTCATCGACGTTTTGCTAATGAAGTGTTTCCGTTTCACCGACCATAACGGCAGCCGTGTGGAGGAGCCTATTCCCGAGAGCGAGAGGGAGCGTGCGGCGGAGCTTCACAATAAGCTGGTAGAGGCGGCGGCAGAGAACGACGAGTCGCTCATGGAGCTCTACTTCGACAAGGGCGAGCTTACCGAGGACGAGATACGAAGCGGCCTCAAGTGGGGTATTTCGCGTCGTGACCTCATACCGGTATTCTGCGGTTCGGCGCTCGAGGACATAGGTACCAAACGTCTTATGGAGTTCTGCACGCGTGTGGCTCCCGGTCCCCTCAAGGCACCCAACTTCAAGACGGTGGACGGCTGCGAGGTGGAGCCTGAGACGGACGGTCCCACCGTGATATTCACGTATAAGGTTGTCAACGAACCGCATTTGGGCGAGGTATCGTTCTTCCGTGTCATCACCGGTACTCTTACCGAGGGCATGGAGCTTACCGATACCCAAAACGGTGCCAAGGAGAAGATTACGCAGATATTCCTGCCTGTGGGCAAGAATCGTGTGAAGGTGTCGGAGCTGTCGGCGGGCGATATAGGGTGTACCGTCAAGCTGAAGAGCGCCAAGGTCAACCGTACTCTCGCCACTGCCGGTTTCGACGGCGTGATAGAGCCGATAAAGTTCCCCGAGCATCGTTTCCGCACCGCGGTCAAGGCTGTCAGGAACGCCGACGAGGAGAAGCTCGGCGACGCGCTTGCCAAGGCTCATCTGGAGGATCCGACTATCGTTGTCGAATACTCCAAGGAGTTGAAGCAAACCATTATACACGGTCAGGGCGAACATCATCTCAATATTCTCAAGTGGCGTCTTAATAATGATTACAAGATAGACATCGAATATTTCCCGCCGCGCATACCCTATCGCGAGACCATCACCAAGGTGGCGGCGGCCGACTATCGTCACAAGAAGCAATCGGGCGGTGCCGGTCAGTTCGGCGAGGTTCACATAGTGATAGAGCCATACACGGAGGGTGCCCCCGTACCGTCGCGTTTCAAAGTGGACGGCAAGGAGATAGTGCTCAACGTGAAAGGCACCGAAGAGATAGCTCTCGACTGGGGCGGCAAGCTCGTGTTCTACAACTGCATAGTGGGCGGTGCCATCGACGCTCGTTTCATACCGGCCGTCATCAAGGGTCTCATGGAGAAGATGGAGGAGGGGCCGCTCACCGGCTCTTACGCCCGCGACATTCGCGTGGCCCTCTACGACGGCAAGATGCACCCGGTGGATTCAAACGAGATATCGTTCAAGCTGGCGGCCCGTAACGCTTTCAAAGAGGCGTTCCGTAATGCGGGGCCCAAGATAATGGAGCCTATATATATGGTGGAGGTGCTCGTGCCCTCCGACCGTATGGGCGACGTGATGAGCGACCTGCAGAACAGGCGTGCCATGATAGAGGGCATGACCTCGGAGAAAGGTTTCGAGCTGATAACGGCCCGCGTGCCTCTCGCCGAGCTATACCGTTACTCGACTACGCTTAGCTCCCTATCCAACGGCCGCGCCAGCTACACCATGAAATTCCACGGCTACGAACAGGTGCCGTCCGACATTCAGTCCAAGTTGCTTAAGGAGTACGACGACAAGGATGATGAGTAAAAAAGAGGCCAGGGTTTGATTCCCTGGCCTCTTTTTTACTCATCATCCTTGTCGTCGTACTCTTTAAGAGGTTTGTGTGCCTCCCGGCGGGGGCTTTCAGCCGGAGTTACTAAAGTAACCAAAAACGAGGGGGCAAAGCCCCTTTTGAGGTGCTCGATATGCAGTGATGCCGTTTGCGTTTTGGCGGGCACATGGCATTCGGTGAGGCGGTTGAAGTATGGATGTCGGCTTCTGAGATGCGGGTAAGATTGAAGCCTGTGGATAACACAGGCTTCTCGTTATTAGTCAAAG
Organism: uncultured Rikenellaceae bacterium; assembly: GCA_910588925.1. Lineage (GTDB taxonomy): Bacteria > Bacteroidota > Bacteroidia > Bacteroidales > Rikenellaceae > CASDZP01. The sequence continues at coordinate 14,152 of CAJURV010000047.1, read as the reverse complement.
GCTGGTATGTCGACTGTTGCTATTTGCTTAAAACGGATTTGTTGTTATTGTTTCATTAAAAATGAGACGCTACCTGTAAGTTTTCCGTTTTTGCAATGAAAAACTGTTCCGCTATACGTATTCAGACTTCTTTATACTATCTTATTGTTGCTGTTTTCAACGATTGTCAGGTTGTTTGTGCTTTTCAATCAGACTCGTTCCATGTAATATTCAACAACAGGGATGTTGCCCTCTTCTACAATAGCTATCACGGGCATGTCTATCTTCTCTTCGTTGCAGTAAGAGATGAAACTTAAAAATTGTCCTATGCAGAAAGAACAATCTGCGTTTAGGAGATAGATCAGTCCCTCGAATGTGTCGATGTTTTTTATCGAAAGAGAGTCTGTATTTATTTCTGGGGTATTTTCTTCAATAACGTCAGCGACTTTTTTGTTAATCATCTTCTGTAAGACGGGGCTGTCGTCGATTGTGATTTTATTGTCTTCTGTCGTACAACTTATTGATAATAACATAAGAACGACAGATGTGAGGAGAAGTCTATTTTTCATACAGCTTGATTAAAACGGGAAGCCCCTCTGAAGATAATATCGTTACATATAAAGCATCCTCTTTCCTGCTTTTTGAGATTGATTTCACATAACTGTGTACGGGATAGCAGTCTATGAAGTTTCCGTTCCAGTCGAATTTGAATATCCGGCAGTGAAGGTCCTGCGTCTTTTTACCTTTTCCGAACATGTCGCCTACGTAGGTCAGATAAAAATAGTCGTCATCCACGCAATAGTCCAAATATGCGTATGGGATGTCCCCTTTGAATATTACTTCGTTTTGCATTCCGCCCTCTTCGTTAAGTATGGTATATCGGGTGGGTAGGTCTATGGGGCCGGTTACCGTTCTTAGCAGATTCAGGTCCATGTCGTATATCTCCACGGACGATTGATTGCCATTAGCATAGATTACTCTGTTCTTTGCTTTGTTTGCAATAATGCGTCCGCTGGTCACATTCCTCGTGTAATATTGATATTTGTTTTTCTCTTCATAGGTCTTTTTATCGTCGGTTACTATAAAGCGGGGAGCCTCCTGAACGATGCCGGCCTTTTTATCTGCGAATGAGTAGGGATTGTCGAGTATGAATCTGTCTTTGTAAGGGATGGCGTTGAACAGACTCTCGACATGCAAATGGACCGTAGGGGCTGAGTAATTATTGAATGACAATAGCGAGTCGATATCGACCACGGCTATCTGTGACTTGACGTAGTCGTTTACTATCAGTTTGTTACCGTTGATGTACGCATTGGCGCTCAGCATCTCGTCAGGGCCATTCCCGGGTCGATACAATCGGGCGATGGGTTGCATGTCGGACAATCGATAGAACTCCAAGAAGTGCGTGTGTTCGTTTCTTTTGTTTAATGCAATCAGAACGCTGTCTCGGTAGACAAAAAACTCTTTCGCATAAATTAGAGTGTCGATATTTTTCAGAGTATCTGCACGTAATGTCTTTTCGACAGTCATAATATTTTTGTCGAGGCGGTCAGGGGCAGGAACCTTGTCGTTAGATGTGCATCCTGCTAAAAATAGTACTAACCCGACAGTGTACAATATTTGCTTCATTGTGATGGTTTTAAAAATTAAGGTCAAAAGATATGTTCCGCTTTTGACCTTATTGTTTTATTTGCTTGGTAGTGTTATTCTGTTGCAACTTTTTTTCCCGCTACATGTCAAGGTATATCCCAGATAAGTTATCGAACACTCCTCATCGTCTCCTTCGCAACTATACTTTACCTTGTCTCCTTTCGTAATTTCACACGATGTTAACGACTCTATGTTGTAATTTCCCGAATCGGAGATATTTACTCTCTGTCGTGAAACGTGTGCACTGTAACCTGCTCCGAAAGCGAGAGATGTTAGAAACAGTGCAAGAAATACTTTTTCATAATGTTAGGGTTTTAAGAGTTGTAATTAGTCGTAAAACAGCGATAAGGCGATTGTTCCCGACTTGGCTTTAAAATATATGGAATTTTTTAATCATTTCCAAATTATTATTTGAAAAACATATGTGCTCTTGTTATCGGTCTTTTTTGTCATGTCTTATGAGTATAGTGTTCAGAGTTTAAGTAGATTTTGTGTATGTTGTTCATTAATAATGTTTTGCGTGGAGGCAACATCGGGACGATATTCAAAAATAGGTGATAATCAACGAAAAAGAGTCGAAAGTGTTTGGTAGTAAGAAAATAATGCAGTATCTTTGTGGTCCGAAAAAGTGTTTTGTCGACGCTTGAAAACAAAAAACGTAGTAACTTTTAAAACTTTAAAATGCCTACAATTCAACAGTTAGTCAGAAAAGGACGTCTGAAAATCGAAGACAAGAGTAAGTCTCCTGCCTTGGATTCATGTCCTCAGCGACGCGGCGTTTGCGTGAGGGTCTACACGACGACTCCCAAAAAGCCGAACTCTGCCATGCGTAAGGTTGCGCGTGTGCGTTTAACCAACGGGAAAGAGGTCAATGCCTACATCCCCGGCGAAGGTCACAACCTTCAGGAACACTCTATCGTACTCGTGCGCGGCGGTCGTGTCAAAGACCTCCCCGGTGTGCGTTATCACTTGGTTCGCGGTGCCCTCGACGCTGCCGGCGTAGACGGTCGCAACCAGCGCCGTTCCAAATACGGCACCAAGAAGCCTAAGGCAGGTGCAGCCGCTAAGGGCAAAAAGTAAACAAAGCGTTTTAAAAAAGTCAATTTGAAGCAATGAGAAAAGCGAAGCCTAAAAAGCGAATTCTACTTCCGGATCCTAAGTTTGGCGATGTTTTGGTAACCCGTTTCGTCAACAACCTTATGCTGGATGGTAAGAAGAGTATTGCTTACACTATCTTCTATGATGCGATAGATACTGTAGGCGAGAAGATGAAGGACTCTGATAAGGCTCCATTGGAGATTTGGAAGAAGGCCCTCGAAAATGTAACTCCGCAGGTTGAGGTTAAGTCTCGCCGCGTCGGAGGGGCGACATTCCAAGTCCCGACCGAAGTGCGTGCGGAGCGTAAAGTCTCTTTGAGCATGAAGAACCTCATCCTCTATGCACACAAGCGCGCCGGTCGTTCAATGGCTGAAAAGCTTGCTGCGGAAATAATAGCCGCCTTCAACGAAGAGGGTGGTGCATTCAAACGTAAAGAGGAGATGCACCGTATGGCGGAAGCCAACAAAGCATTCGCTCACTTTAGATTTTAACCGGAAAGAATAAGAAGATGGCAAGAGACCTTCATTTTACCAGAAACATCGGTATCATGGCCCACATTGATGCGGGCAAGACTACCACGTCCGAGCGTATTCTTTTCTATACAGGTAAGACACATAAAGTGGGTGAGGTGCACGAGGGTGCAGCTACCATGGACTGGATGGTACAGGAGCAGGAGCGAGGCATCACCATCACCTCGGCCGCTACCACTACCTTCTGGAAATACGACGACAAAACATACCAGATCAATATCATCGACACCCCGGGTCACGTCGACTTCACCGTAGAGGTGGAACGTTCGCTTCGTGTGCTCGACGGTGCTGTCGCTACGTTCTGTGCCGTGGGCGGCGTAGAGCCCCAGAGCGAGACGGTGTGGCGTCAGGCGGATAAATACCGTGTGCCCCGCATCGGTTATGTCAACAAGATGGACCGTACCGGCGCCGATTTCCTCGGTGTCGTGTCGCAGGTGCACGAACGTCTCGGTGCCAACGCGCTTCCCATAGTGTTGCCCATAGGTGCCGAAGACAAATTCGAGGGCCTCGTGGACCTCATACACAACCGTGCCATCGTCTACTTCGACGACAAGACGGTGCGCGACAACTTCACCTACGAAGATATCCCCGCTCACATGGCGGCCGAGGCGGCCGAATGGCGCGCTAAGCTCATAGAGGAGATCGCCGCTTCCGACGATGCCCTGATGGAGAAATTCTTCGAGGATCCCGATTCGATCACTCCCGAAGAGATCATCAAGGCCCTTCGTACGGCTACCATCAACATGAGCGTGGTGCCCATGCTTTGCGGCTCTTCGTTCAAGAACAAAGGCGTACAGCTGTTGCTCGACAGTATCGTGGCTTACCTCCCCTCTCCCATGGACGTAGAGGCGGTCGTAGGTCATGACCTCGACGGCAACGAAGTGGTTCGCCACCCCTCTGAAGACGAGCCTTTCGCAGGTCTCGCATTCAAGATCGCTACCGACCCGTTCGTGGGTCGTTTGGCATTCATCCGCGCTTACTCAGGTAAGCTCGACGCGGGTTCTTATACGCTCAACAGCCGTTCGGGCAAGAAAGAGCGTATATCTCGCCTCTATCAGATGCACGCCAACAAGCAGAACCCCATAGAGTTCGTCTCTGCCGGCGATATATGCGCGGCTGTAGGTTTCAAAGATATTCGCACCGGCGATACCCTTTGCGACGAGAACAAGCCTATCGTTCTCGAGTCTATGACTTTCCCCGAGCCCGTTATCGGTTTGGCGGTAGAGCCCAAGACTCAGAAAGACCTCGATAAGCTAGGTATCGCGCTCGGTAAGCTGGCCGAAGAGGACCCGACATTCACCGTCAAGACCGACGAAGATTCTGGACAGACCGTCATCAGCGGTATGGGTGAGCTTCACCTCGAAGTGATCGTAGACCGTCTGCGTCGCGAGTTCGGTGTCGAAATCAGCCAGGGCGCTCCTCAGGTCAACTACAAAGAGGCGCTCACCAAGAAGTTCCAGCACCGTGAGGTGTTCAAGAAACAGACCGGTGGTCGCGGTAAGTTCGCCGATATCATCTTCGAGATCGGTCCTAACGACGATCCCGAAAAGACAGGTCTCGTATTCGAAGACACCGTCAAGGGCGGTAACATTCCCAAGGAGTTCATCCCTGCGGTTCAGAAAGGTTTCGAGTCGGCAATGTCTAACGGTCCTTTGGCAGGTTACTCCGTAGACTCTATGAAGGTGACTCTCATAGACGGTTCGTTCCACCCGGTCGACTCTGACCAGCTCTCGTTCGAGATATGCGCCCGCAACGGTTTCCGTGTCGCTTCCAAGAGCGCGGGTCCCGTTATCATGGAGCCCATCATGAACGTGGAGGTCGTGACCCCCGAGGAGAACATGGGCGACATCATCGGCGACCTCAACAAGCGTCGTGGTCAGGTGAACGGTATGGAATCGAAAGGTAACGCACGTGTGGTTAAGGCCAAGGTGCCCCTTTCAGAGATGTTCGGTTATGTGACCGTGCTCCGTACCATTTCATCGGGTCGTGCGACCTCTTCAATGGAGTTCGCGCAGTTCTCGGAAGTTCCTGCTAACGTAGCTAAGGAGATTATCGAGAAATCGAGCGGCCGAGTTAAAGATATTGAATAAAAACAGCGATCATGAGTCAGAAGATTAGAATAAAACTTAAATCGTACGATCACAATCTGGTCGATAAATCGGCCGATAAGATCGTTAAGACGGTCAAATCTACCGGTGCTGTAGTCAGCGGTCCCATACCCCTGCCTACACAGAAAAAGATTTTCACCATCAACCGTTCGACTTTCGTCAACAAGAAGTCTCGCGAGCAGTTCCAGTTGAGCACGTTCAAACGTATTCTCGACATCTACAGCTCTACTCCCAAGACTATCGACGCTCTGATGAAGCTCGAGCTTCCCTCTGGCGTAGAGGTAGAGATCAAGGTGTGATGAATCTTTCGGCGCAAGCGGCCGTCCCTTTTTGCAGGGATGGCCTTTGCCGCTGAAAAGGAGAACAATATAAAAATGTCCCTATGTCTGCCGGACGAGGCAGGTCGCGACGATCGCAAATCCCCGGAGATACGGACAATTCGTTAATTAAATTTTTAATAGAACTGCGAAATGTCAGGACTAATTGGAAAAAAAATCGGAATGACTTCCGTTTTCAGTGCCGAGGGTAAAAACATACCATGCACTGTTATTGAGGCTGGTCCCTGTGTTGTTACGCAAATCCGCACGGTAGAGAAAGATGGCTACAGCGCCGTGCAGATTGCCTATGACGAAAAGAAGGAAAAACACACCAGCAAGGCGATGATGGGTCACTTCGCTAAGGCGAACACCACTCCCAAACGCAAGCTCTCTGAGTTCAAGTCGTTCGACGAAGAGCTCAACCTCGGCGACACCGTTACTGTCGAAATGTTCGAGGAAGGCGACTGGGTGGACGTGACCGGCGTATCTAAAGGTAAAGGTTTCCAGGGCGTTGTGAAACGTCATGGTTTCGGTGGCGTGGGTGGTCAGACCCACGGTCAGCACAACCGTCTCCGCGCTCCCGGTTCGTTGGGTGCATCGTCTTATCCTTCTCGTGTCTTCAAAGGCAAACGCCTTGCCGGACGCACAGGCGGCGACCAAGTTAAGGTTCTCAACCTTAAAATTCTAAAGGTGATTCCCGAAAACAATCTGATCCTTGTGAAAGGTTCGATTCCGGGCGCCAAAGGTTCTTACTTATTAATCGAAGACTAACGAAGATGGAATTATCAGTATTAAACATCGCAGGCAAGGAGACCGGCAAGAAGGTCGTTCTCAACGACGCTATCTTCGCTGTGGAGCCTAACAACCATGCGATATATCTGGATGTGAAACAGTATCTGGCCAACCAGCGTCAGGGTACTCACAAGGCCAAACAGCGCAACGAAGTGGCCGGTTCTACCAGAAAGCTCAAGAAACAGAAAGGTACGGGCGGCGCTCGCTCGGGCAGCATCCTCTCGCCCGTGTTCGTAGGCGGCGGTCGTGTGTTCGGTCCCGTTCCCCGCGATTACGGCTTCAAGCTCAACAAGAAGCTCAAACAGCTCGCACGTAAGAGCGCGCTCAGCTACAAAGCGAAGGATTCGGCCATCACCGTTGTCGAAAACTTCACTTTCGAGGCTCCCAAGACGAAAGAGTTCATCACTGCGGCCAAGAATCTCGGCCTCTCTGAAAAGAAACTCCTTGTGGTTATGCACGAGACCGATAAGAACGTCGTTCTCTCTGCGCGCAACCTCAAAAACGTCAAGGTTATACCCGCGTCCAACCTGAACACGTACGACGTTCTCAACGCCGCCGCTGTGCTCATGACAGAGACTTCGGTAGAGGCGGTCAACCAAATGTTCGGACTATAAGAAGTTGTTTAAAATTTAATCAAAACTTTTCTTAAAGTCTCTTTTCGGCCATTTTGTCCGCATTTTTAGGTCACGTAGAACCTGCTATGCAACATAAAAATCCGAAAAAAAATGGTTCGAAAATAGTCTTCAATAAAAATTTCATTAAAATTCAAATAACTTCTAACAATAGACTTTTGTAAAAATGGAAATATTAATTAAGCCTATCTTGACCGAAAAAATGTCCGTTCAAGGCGATAAATTGAACAGATACGGTTTTATTGTGAACTGCAAGGCTAACAAGTTGCAAATCAAAACCGCCGTCGAGCAGATGTACGGGGTTGTGGTTACCGACGTAAACACTATGAACTACATGGGTAAGGTCAAAAGCCGTTACACCAAGACAGGTATGCTCGTAGGTCGCACCAACAACACCAAGAAAGCGATTGTTACCCTCAAAAGCGGTGATAAGATAGATTTTTACAGTAATATCTAGCAGAGATGGCAGTAAGAAAGTTCAAACCCACTACTCCGGGTCAGAGACATAAAATAATCGGCACTTTCGACGACATTACCTCGTCTAAACCCGAAAAGTCGTTGCTTTGTCCGCTCAAGAGCACGGGCGGCCGTAACAACAGCGGTAAGATGACCGTACGCTACATAGGCGGCGGCCACAAGAAGATGTACCGTATGATCGACTTCAAACGCGATAAGGACGGTATGGCAGCTGTTGTCAAGACCATTGAGTACGACCCCAACCGTTCGGCACGTATCGCTCTGGTAGCGTACGCCGACGGCGAAAAACGTTACATCGTCGCTCCCAACGGCCTGCAGGTAGGTCAGAAGATACAGAGCGGCGAGGGTGTAGCTCCCGAGCTCGGCAACACTCTCTTCCTGAGTGAAATACCTCTTGGTACAGTTATCCATAATATTGAGCTAAAACCCGGTCAGGGTGCCGTTATGGCACGTAGCGCCGGTTCTTATGCCCAGCTTCTTGCCCGTGAAGGCAAATACGCTATCATCAAACTTCCTTCAGGCGAAACGAGGATGGTGTTGGTTACATGCCGCGCAACAGTCGGTACCGTTTCCAATCCCGACCACAACCTCGAGAGCCACGGTAAGGCGGGTCGTCGTCGTCACCTCGGCCGTCGTCCGCGCAACCGAGGCGTATCTATGAACCCCGTCGATCACCCTATGGGTGGTGGCGAAGGCCGTTCTTCCGGCGGTCATCCCCGTTCGCGCAAAGGTTTGCTTGCTAAGGGTTACAAGACCCGTGATCCCAAAAAGACCACAAGCAAGTATATCATTTCGAAAAGGAAGAAATAATAACGAAAAAAAAGTAGCGTAATATGAGTCGTTCACTGAAAAAAGGGCCCTATATCGAGCCTAAGTTGGAGAACAAGGTTCTCGCACAGAACGCTTCCGGCAAGAAGTCGGTAATCAAGACATGGTCGCGCGCGAGTATGATTTCACCCGATTTCGTGGGTCATACCGTAGCGGTTCACAACGGTAACAAGTTCATTCCCGTATATGTGACTGAAAACATGGTAGGTCACAAGCTCGGCGAATTTGCTCCTACCAGAACGTTCCGCGGTCATGGCGGCAATAAGAAAAAATAGTTTAAACAGGTAATTTTAGTCAATAATGGGTGCAAGAAAAAGTATATCAGCAGAAAAGCTGAAAGCAGCCAAGAAGCAGAAAGCCATCGCGATCCTTCGTAACTGTCCCACCTCTCCCCGCAAGATGCGTCTGGTGGCCGACATGATAAGAGGCGTTGAGATCAATCGCGCTATGGCCCTGTTGCGTTATAGCAAGAAAGAGGCCTCTGTTCGTCTCGAAAAATTGCTCCGTTCGGCCATTGCCAACTGGGAAGCCAAGAACGAGGGCGTTCGCGTAGAGGATACCAAACTTTGCGTCAGCGAGATCTACGTAGACGGCGGCCGCATGATAAAACGTATCCAGCCCGCTCCTCAGGGTCGTGCGCACAGGATACGCAAGAGATCGAACCATGTCACCTTAGTGGTCGGCAAAGTTGAACCCGAAAACGAATAATCGAGATGGGACAGAAAGTTAATCCTATAGCAAACAGACTTGGTATCATCCGCGGTTGGGATTCATCGTGGTTCGGTAACAAGAAAGATTTTTCTTCCAAATTGATCGAAGACGCAAAGATACGCGAGTATCTGAATGCCCGTCTGCAAAAGGCCAGCGTCTCTAAGATAATCATCGAGCGTACCCTCAAGCTGGTGACCGTTACCATCAGCACCGCGCGTCCCGGCATAATCATCGGCAAGGGCGGCGGCGAGGTCGACAAGCTCAAAGAGGAGCTCAAGAAGCTCACCAAGAAAGATGTTCAGATCAACATTTTCGAGGTTAAGCGTCCCGAGCTCGACTCTGTGATAGTCGGCAGCAACATCGCCCGTCAGGTGGAGGGCCGTATATCTTACCGCCGTGCCATCAAAACGGCTATCGCCTCTACCATGCGTATGGGCGCCGAAGGTGTGAAGATACAGATCTCCGGTCGTGTGGGCGGTGCCGAAATGGCTCGTTCGGAGACCTATAAAGAGGGTCGTATTCCTTTGCACACTTTCCGTGCCGACGTAGATTACGCTCTCTCGGAAGCTCTCACCAAAGTAGGTCTTCTCGGTATAAAGGTGTGGATCTGCAACGGCGAAGTTTACGGCAAACGCGACCTTTCTCCCGTTTCGGGTTCGGCTCCCTCTCAGGTAGCCTCTCGCGGCGGTGAGCGTCCTGCGGCTGGCGGTCGCGGCGGCAAACGCGGCGGTGCCAAGAGAAAAGCAAGCAAGTAGTCAGACTAAAAAAATAAAAAATCATGTTACAGCCAAAAAAGACAAAGTTCAGAAGAATGCAGAAAGGCCGCATGAAGGGTCTGGCTCAGAGAGGCAACCAGCTGGCTTTCGGTTCGTTCGGTATCAAGGCTCTCGATAGTGCCTGGATCACCGGTCGCCAGATAGAAGCTGCCCGTCAGGCCATCGTGCGTCACATGAAACGTGAAGGTCAGATATGGATCAAGATATTCCCCGACAAGCCTATAACCAAGAAGCCCGCCGAAGTGCGTATGGGTAAAGGTAAAGGTTCTCCCGAGGGGTTCGTGGCTCCTGTTACTCCCGGACGTATCCTCATAGAGATAGAGGGTGTGCCCATGGAGGTGGCTAAGGAGGCTCTCCGTCTCGGCGCGCAGAAGCTCCCTATCGTGACCAAATTCGTCGTAAGACACGACTATTCTGAAACCTCAATTTAATTTGTCGAACAATGAAAACAGCAGAAATCAGAGAACTGTCGGTTCAGGATCTGGCAGAAAGAATTGAAGCTCAGAAAGCCGCTCTCAACCAGATGAAAATCAACCATTCTGTCTCACCGATAGAGAACTCGACCACTATCAACAAAACGCGCAAGGATATAGCTCGCATGCTTACTATCCTCCGCCAAAAACAAAATTAATTTTAAGAAGATGGAAAGAAATCTTAGAAAAGAGAGAATTGGCGTGGTTGTCAGCAACAAGATGCAGAGTTCTATCGTTGTTGCCGTTAAGAGAAAAGTAAAGCACCCCATATACGGTAAGTTTGTCAACAAGACCACCAAGTTCGTTGCTCACGACGAAAAGAACGAGTGCAACGAAGGCGACACTGTCAAGATTATGGAGACGCGTCCTCTTAGCAAGACGAAACGTTGGAGATTAGTTGAAATAATAGAAAGAGCTAAATAGTCATGATACAGCAAGAAAGCAGACTTACAGTAGCTGATAACAGCGGTGCCAAAGAGGTGCTTTGCATCCGTGTGCTCGGCGGTACCAAACGCCGCTACGCCTCTATCGGCGATAAAATAGTGGTCGCTGTCAAGAGCGCCACTCCTTCGGGAGATGTAAAGAAAGGTACCGTCTCTAAGGCGGTTGTAGTGAGAACTACCAAAGAGGTGCGTCGTGCCGACGGCTCTTACATCCGTTTTTCGGACAATGCGGTGGTTCTTCTCAACAACCAAGGCGAGATCCGCGGTACCCGTATCTTCGGCCCCGTGGCACGCGAGCTTCGCGACTCTTACATGAAGATAGTTTCACTTGCTCCGGAAGTGTTGTAATCCTAAAACATTTAAAGAGATGTCAGTTAAATTACATATCAAAAAAGGCGACACCGTCTATGTCAATGCCGGTGACAACCGCGGACAGCAGGGCAAGGTGCTCGAGGTGCTCGTCGACAAGAGACGTGCCGTCGTCGAAGGTGTCAACATGGTCAGCAAGCACACCAAACCCAATGCCAAGAACCCTCAGGGCGGCATTGTGAAACAGGAGGCTCCCGTGGCTATCGACAACCTTCAGGTGATCGATCCCAAGAGCGGCAAGCCCACTCGTGTAGGCCGTCGCATGGGTGATAACGGTAAATTAGTTCGTTACTCTAAAAAATCAGGGGAGGAGATTAAGTAATGCAGTACGTACCTTCACTTAAGACAAAATACAAAGAGGAGATTCTTCCCGCCTTGCAGAAAGAATTCGGTTACAAGAGCGTGATGCAGGTTCCGCGTCTTCAGAAGATCGTTCTCAATCAGGGTATCGGTCAGGCTACCGCCGACAAGAAGCTGATAGAGACCGCTCAGGAGGAGCTCAGCCTCATAGCCGGTCAGAAAGCGGTGCTTACACGTTCTCGCAAGGATATTTCTAACTTCAAGTTGCGTAAGGGTATGCCCATCGGTATACGTGTGACTTTGAGACGCGAACGCATGTATGAGTTCCTCGAACGTCTCATCGCCATATCTTTGCCCCGTATTCGCGACTTCAAAGGCGTGAGCGACAAGTTCGACGGTCAGGGTAACTATACTCTCGGCGTAACCGAGCAGATCATATTCCCCGAGATTGATATCGACAAGGTGAGCAAGATTCTCGGCCTCGAAATCACATTCGTGACTTCGGCAAAGAACGACGAAGAGGCTTACGCGCTGCTCAAGCACTTCGGTATCCCCTTTAAAAACGCTAAAAACTAAGTGTCATGGCAAAAGAATCGATGAAAGCACGCGAGGTTAAGCGTCTTAAACTCGTTGAAAAATATGCTGCGAAGCGCGCCGCTCTCAAAGCTGCCGGCGACTTTGCAGGGTTGGCGGCTCTGCCCCGCAACTCTAATCCCATCAGATTGCACAACCGCTGCAAGATGACAGGTCGTCCCAAAGGCTACATGCGCCTGTTCGGCATAAGCCGCATACAGTTCCGCGAAATGGCCTCTAACGGCCTCATCCCGGGCGTGAAGAAAGCGAGCTGGTAGTTTTACCGCATAAAAAAAGAGGGCTGAATCTATCAATTCAGCCCTCTTTTTTTATGCGGTAAAACTACCAGCTCGCTTTCAGTGGGAGCGTTGTTTTTTGTGTGACTCTCGGTGGGGAGCTGGCAGAGCCTCCCGGCGGGCCCTTCCGGGGGAGTTACTTTGTCACTCGACAAAGTAACCAAAACGAGGGGGCACAGCCCCATTTGAGAGACGTGATGAGGGGTGAAACCGAGGGTGTTGCGGTGGGCGCTTTGTGTGTGTCATGCGGTTATTATAGTTTTGCGGCTGAGATGATTTAATATGTTATGTTTTGCACTAACCGAACAAAGCGGGAGACCGTTAGTTTTTAAAGTCTAATAAGTCTTTACATTTGAGTATTGCATAAGTTTAATATATTTGCATCGACGTGTATGTTGCAGTGAATACTGCTTGATGGTTGTTAATTATTGCGTGAATATGATAGCCTGTTGTTTTTAACGATGTTTTGCGGTGTGATATCCGCTCGAAGGGAATAACAAGGTCGGTGTGACGTTTGGGGTGAGATAATTATTATTGATGTCAGGTAAGATTTTTTAACATAATGGAGGAAGAGTTATGAGTATGGAACATAAGGCGTTTGTTTTTGATACGGAAAGATTTCATGCCGAGATAGAACCTGTCATGAGAGACAGTATCAGGGACATCGAGGTGGCACATAGATATATTTGCGATCATCTCGACGAGTTGCAATCCCCTTACACCGGCGACGCGTTGGACGAGGACTGGGAAGAGGAGTTCGGAGAACTTACGCTTCAGGTCTGTTTTGACATTATGCTCACAGCATGCTATGAGGTGGATGACGATATGGGGCTGTGCGATATGTGGGATGCGGTAAATGAGGTGATAGGAGAGTTGGATATACTCGATGAGCCGCAGATTGCTGTTCTGGGAAGAGAGGTGAAAATAGGAGATATTCTGGTAGATCCGGGGATGATGGGACTCGGACTGGTGGAAGATGACGAGGCCTCTGAGATTCTGAACATATTGTCGGAAAACAGAGATAAGGCAGAGAGCGTAGAGCCGGAAGAGCTATTGTACGATGCGGAACCGGACGAATGGATGGAGGCTTACGACGACTTGTGCGGCATATACGAAGAGGCTGTCGGGCAAGGTAAAGGGCTGTTGTTCACTTTCTAAAACATGATACGGATTGAAATCGTTATAAAACGATGTGTTGTCGGATTCGTATAGCCCGCATCTCGCATGGCGCACTGCAGGATATGCGACTTTATGACGTAGCTGTCTACATGTTTGCCTGTCAATTAGTCGCGCTGAATTATTGAGAAACTAAAATAAGAATCATTATCTTTGTACTGAATTAAAATGCGATTTTTTGCATGTCTGTAACTTGATGTGCAGTGACATATAGACATTCCGGTACCGAAACCTAGACAATTTCGTTGCAATATGAATGGATATGATGTCTCACGTATGTTTTCTACGTGGGCTTCATTCTCCGTATATATTGCAAGGTAGTCTAGGACCTCGGTACTGATATGGTAGAGTGGAGTCCATGTTTTTTGACTCATGGGCAATAGCTCTGCAAGCAATGACCGTATTGCCCGTGTCGGTGTCGTGAAGAGATATTTAAGAAGGCATAAGGCACCTTGTCCGCGGTTTGCGGGCAAATTTCGGAACGCTCGCTTATATGGGCATACGGTTTTATTGTTCCGGCTGATTGAAAAGGCCGGGAGTGGAAAATATCCGTAGGAAGCCTACCGCCCTAAAATGTAATTTCAAAACCGAACTGCAAAAACAGCATACAAATTACAGTGCAGT